>JALVBA010000168.1 GCA_027010905.1 Marinilabiliaceae bacterium | reverse complement strand
ATATACGCTGATCCCTGTTGTGTATTTACTCCCACACCATAATCCGAAGCTCCCACTATGGCATAGTCTCCCGATATGGATACGCTTTTGCCAAAGTGATCATGAGCAGCACCATCGGAAGCAGTAATATATGTCTGCTGGCTCCATATAGATCCTGATCTGTGAAAAATATATGCTGAACCCTGTTCTGTATTTCCTCCTTCATCATAACCAATTGCTCCCACTATGGCATAGTCCTCCCACATGGATACGCTTTTGCCAAAATAATCATTCACAGTACCATCGGGAGCAGTGAAATGTGCTTGCTGTGTCCAACTAACTCCCGATCTGTGGAAAATATACGCCGAACCCTGATTACTATTACTTCCCACATCATCATAATCTGCTCCAACTATGGCATAGTCTCCCGATATGGATACGCTACGGCCAAAGAGATCCTCTGAGGCGCCATCGGAAGCAGTGATCTTTGCTTGCTGTGTCCAGTTAGCGCCCGACCTGTGGAAAATATAAGCCGAGCCCTGACCGCTATTTCCTCCCACATCATCTCCCGAAGCTCCCACTATAGCATAGTTTCCTGATATGGATATGCTCGTGCCAAAATGATCAACAGCAGCACCATCGGAAGCAGTGATTTTTGCCAGCTGTGTCCATGTAGCTCCCGATCTGTGGAAAATATAAACCGAGCCCTGATCTGCATTTCCTCCCACATCATCACCATTCGCTCCCACTATGGTATAGTCTCCCGATATAGATACGCTTGCGCCAAACCAATCTTCAGCAGCACCATCGGAAGCAGTGATTTTTGTCTGCAATGTCCAGTTAGCTCCCGATCTGTGGAAAATATACGCAGAGCCCTGATCTATTTTTCCTGCGACTTTATCAAAAAAAGCTCCCACTATGGCATAGTCCCCAGATATGGATACACTTTTACCAAAGTTATCATTATCAGCACCATCGTCAGCAGTTATCTTTGCTTGCTGACTCCAGTTATTCCCAGACTTATGGAAAATATAGGCAGAGCCCTGATTACCATTTCCTCCCACATCATCAAGATAAGCTCCCACTATGGCATAGTCCCCAGATATGGATACGCTTTGTCCAAAGAAATCATTAGCAGCACCATCATCAGCAGTGATTGAATAGTTTTCATTATTTGAATGGGGCTCTCCCCATAGCGTATTACTTTTGGTTAAAGATAACCACTCAGTACCTGTATATCCTTCAAAGTCGTTAGTAGTGCTATTCCATCTAATAGTTCCGGCAGTTGGAGTAGCTTCATCATCTCCAACCTTTAATTTACCCGAAACTTCCAGTTTCTGTGCAGGAGTATCTGTTCCAATACCGGTTTTACCATTTTTTATAATGGTTAGCGCATTGTGACGTGCACTTGAAGAGGTTCCGTTTCCAATCACAAACAGGCGGTCATCATCATCCCATGCATCAGCGGAATTGGGCGTATATTTGGTATTGTACCTACCAAAAACAGTTTCATTATATGATGGGGCGGTTGTTGAATATCCCATGGCGGTAGAAATTTTTCCACTTGCAGTTGTATTATACCCAAGAGCAGTAGAATAATCACTACTTGCAGTTGAATATCTCCCCATAGCAGAGGAATAGTTGCCATTTGCTATTGTACTTAGCCCCATAGCCGTGGAATAACTACCACTTGCTTTGGTATTGTAACCTACTGCAAAAGAGTAGGAGCCTATATTTTTTGGTGACCATATATCGGACTTGTTTAAATTACCTGCTCTGAAAGCACCTTTGCTTTTGTCGAAGAAAAGCATTTTGCCGGTAACATTCTCACCATTGACAGGAAGAGCTTCCCTGCCTAAAATAAAATCATCAGTATCATAAGATGATATTTGGTGTATGGTAGTTCCGTTTCTTTCAAATACAATAAATTTTTTATTAACACTCAATGGTTTGGTATTTGTGCCATCTCCCGATAGAGAATTGTCACTCTCTACTACTTGTGAACCCCATTGATCACCGGTACTGCTTGAGGGAAGTGTAACAGTATTACCTGAACTAATAGTCAATTGATCTCCTGATACAGATAGTATTTGCAATTCATTTGCAGGGTCTGCATCCGCATCATTAACTTCATCAGTAACACTTCCGCCTTCCTTGGAGAGTATTATTTGATTTCCACTTTTTGTCAATGTTTGAATTTCATTTTCAGGATCTGCATCCGCATCGGTTTCACCGGTAGGAATTGTAACGGAATTCCCGTTTGAAATACTGAGTTCGTTTGTAGCAGCATTAAATGTAAGAGATTGTATTTCATTTGCCGGATCCGTATCCGCATCATCATTATTGACTACATCTTTTGCCAGATTTGCATAAGGAACAGCATATATTTTTGTGATTCCCAAATCTTCAAATCCCGAACCGGTATCAATCTCAACTTTCAGATCATACGGTCCGTTTGACCAATTGATATTTTCAAAGGCGGTATTATCCTTGCCGATCACAATATTAATCAGCCCGTATTCATTTGTATTAAAAGCATTAGATTCTGTAAAAACAACCATACTATCATTGTCAAGTATTGTAAAACGGGCTTTAACGATATGATTTTTCAGCAAACTCCCATCATTGTTTCTGATAACTGCCTGATAATTGAATCCTGCCGGTATTTGAGCGATCATTGTCTGAGCAATAAAAAACTGTACTAATAGAAATACGATAAGTTGCTTTGTTTTTTTCATGATTATAATAATTTTATTTTGATAAAATATATTTTTCAAGTTTATCTAATTTTTCAGCCAATTTTTTGTTTTCCTGTTGTTGTTCTTTTAGTGCATTTTGAAGATTTTGGATACCAATTTGCTGTTTTTGCAATTTACTTTGTAATTGTAATATTCTTTCATCTTGTTGCCGGATAATTTGTTTTTGATTTTCGATAATCAACTGTTGCTCATAATTGGCTTTATAATTGTACGATACCATTTCATCAGTGAGAAGTGAGTTTTCATCTGCCAGACCCGGAGGCATGGATTTAGGATCCAATTCCACATCACCTCTTTCGGTTTTATAATCGAAATCTCCGGGGGATTTTCCTCTTGGAGGATAAGACAATATTTCCATTGCCGGTGACCTGTCCAGGAAAGCAGATGCACCCTGATTGTGTAAATCGTCATAATAGATATCATCAAAGGCGAGGCTTGCACTGCCAAGATCTGCTTTTTTATGCTCTTGTGGAATTATACTACCTGTCGATCTTACTATTTTTAGTCTTTTTTTATCCGGATTTGTTGCAAGGTCGATAATATATAGAGCATTGTCCCCACCGTCATAATGCAAACTCATAGCTTCTGCAGTATTTTCATAAAATTCTATTATGGCATCGTGATTAGCTCCGTGCGATTGCATTCTAAGTTTTACATCACTATTGGTATCACTACCGTCAATAATATGGAGTTCTGTTTGAGGTGTTTTTGTTCCTACTCCGAGAGTACCATTGATTCCTATCTTATCAGAGGCGAAATCACCGTAAATAAGCGGGAATTTTGATGAGGAATTTTCAATATATAGTTTATTATCTCCGGTTTCACCATATCCTGCTTTGTAACCGAGAAAGACATTGCCTGATTTGCTATGAGGAGAACTACCATGACCTGCCTGATAACCTATAATAGTATTTCTTGATCCATTTTGATTGAAGAAATTGACAGAAGCACCAAGACCGACATTTTCAGCACCTGTAGAATTGTATTGAAGAGCACTTGCTCCGATGCCGGTATTTTCATTACCTTTATTTAACAAAAGTGCCTTATAACCGAAAGCGGAATTAAGATCTCCATTCAAGTTGGTATAAAGAGCAAGAGCTCCTGAAGCAGTATTATTGATTCCTTCTGTATTATTTAGAAGAGCTTGCAAACCGGTAGCTGTATTTGAGCTACCACTAATATTAGAATATAGAGCGGTATTTCCGATAGCAGTATTTCCATCTCCAGTTGTATTTTTAACCAAAGTTCTTGAACCTATTGCTGTGTTTTTCTTTGCTTGATATGGATAAGACACACCTCTTCCGTTGTTGTATAATGCGGAATCACCTATTGCTACAAGATTGCTTCTACTTGTATTGCTGTAAAGAGCATATCTCCCCAATGCTGTATTTTCATTTCCCGTTTCATTGGAAAACAATGAATATATACCAATGGCAATATTTGAATTACCTACCGTATTCGAAAATAATGCTTCGGTTCCGTAAGCAACATTTCCACTTCCGATTATATTTGAGATCATTGCACCCGAACCTACACCGACATTGTCACTTCCTTCAGTATTTTTTTGCAAGGAATGTGCTCCTATTGCCGTATTATTATTACCTGTTGTATTATTTTTTAATGTTAATACTCCGTTAGCAGTATTATCAGAACCTGATGTATTGGAATAAAGAGATAAAAATCCTGTTGCAGTATTATGTATTCCTTCAATATTATTGAACATTGATTTGTATCCGATAGCTGTGCAAAACGAATGCTGTTGTGACTCATTGTCTGATTTCCCCAAATTATAAAGAGAGGAATCACCAATTGCTACAATTCCAAAATCACTAATACTATTTTTCAATGCTGCTGTGCCAAATGCAATATTTGCATATCCGGTCTCATTTTCAGAAAGTGCATTTGTTCCAAATGCATTATTATTGTATCCTGTCACATTTGTATTTAGAGCACTTGCTCCTGATGCTGTATTGAATGAACCATCGACATTTTTCCATAATGCAAATTCTCCTATTGCCGTGTTCTCATCTCCCGTCACATTTGAATACATTGAATGGCGACCAACTGCGGTATTATTACTTCCTGTTTCATTTGAATACATAGAACTATATCCAACTGCAGTATTAAATTCACCGGTTGTATTGTTGAAAAGCACTTTTGTGCCGATCCCTGTACTTAAAGTTGGGATATAATAATCAAAATCATAATTATCACGCATACCATTGTGATATAATGCAGAATCTCCAATTGCTACTACACCGTATTCAATTTTGTTGAGATGTAATGCTGCCGTACCAATTGCAATATTCGAACCACCGGTTTTATTGATATAAGAAGCACCTGAACCAATTGCTATATTGTTAGTACCTGTTGAGTCGGAAAATAATGCATTACGTCCTATAGCGATATTGTCATTTCCGGTTACATGATTTTTAAGAGCAGCAATTCCTGTTGCGATATTGTCCGAGCCTGTTGTATTATAAGCCAATGATTGATTTCCAATCGCAACATTTCTATTGCCTGAGGTATTTCGTCTTAATGCTTCAGTACCGTTTGCTGTATTAAATTCACCGGTTATGTTTTCATTTAGTGAACGAAATCCTATTGCTGTATTATTCGAACCCGAGGTATTGGATTGTCCTGCTTGCTGACCTATAAAGGTATTTTTGTTGTTTGAAAAATCATCATTAGAACCGGCATCTAATCCCAAAAATACCGATTGTCCTGTATTTTTCACATTCAATCTACCTTTATTCATTGTAAAATATTCGGTTCCTTTCATATCAAATCTAATGATATCCTCATCCGGATTTTTTTCTACTTGGACTTTTGTATCCCTGTCTGTGTCAATTATGTAGGAACATTCGGGAAGCACAATGGTGTTACCATCACTGATACTCAATTCCTGTCCTGTCAAAGTAAGTGTTTGCAATTCATTTGCAGGGTCTGCATCCGCATCATTAACTTCATCCGTTACACTTCCCCCTTCCTTAGAGAGTATTATTTGATTACCATTTTTTGTCAATTTTTGAATTTCATTTTCGGGGTCTGCATCCGTATCGTTACCCCCTGTAGGAATTGAAATAGAATTACCATTTGAAATACTCAATTTGTTTGTCTCGGTATCAAAAGATAGTAATTGCAATTCATTTGACGGATCTGCATCCGCATCATCATTATTGATCACATCTTTTGCCAGATTTGCCAATGGAACAGAATAAATCGTTGTTGTTCCCATATCTTCATAACCGGTTCCGGTATTTATTTCAATATGAAAATAATGTGTTCCGTTCTTCCAATCAATATTTTCAAAATCTGTTGATCCATCGCCTATAACAATGTTGATTAATCCGAATTCATTTGACTTTGGTTTGTATATTTTATCGAATACAACTCCGTCATCATTTGAAATAGTTGCATGCAACAGCATTTCGGTATCTTTGGCTAAAGTGCCATCGCTGTTTCGTACAACTGCCTGATAGTTGAAACCGGGAATAAATTGAGCAATTCCGGATTGGTAAATAGAAAATACTGCTATTAAAGTGATAATTTGTTTAATTAAAGTTTTCATGAGTTTCTATTTTATTTATTAATTATTTTTTGTTTATGAATCTGTATATTAGATTACCGGGTTTTAATGATTTTGAAAGCCTTTACGGCATTGCCATTTTTATCTTTAAATAAAAGTAAATATGTATTTGATGGTAATTGGCTAAAATCCAAAGTCTTTTTTGTTTCTCCGGTAAAAGATATTGTTTGCATCGGAAATACTCTTTTCCCGGTTAAATCCAATGTTTCCATCTTCAAATTTGCATGATTTGGAGATTTAATAATTAAATTGATAGTCGAAATTGTAGGGTTTGGTGAAATGGAAATATCCAATTTTAAATTATCTATATTTATTGTCCCTACAAAATCCTCAAGTGCCGGTTGTTGAAATCCCTGTGTCAGTATTATAGTTCCGGATGATTCTGTACTAACAACAATCTCTCCTGAGGTAGCTGATACTTGTAAATTTGCCGAATTGCTTAAATTTCCGGCTGTACTTATCAATTGTCTTTCTATAATTTGTCCATAACCGGGCTTTGAAAGAAATGATAATAGAAATAACAATAATAGCAATAAAGCAATTTTCAAATACATAAATTTAATTTTAATATTTTTTTTCATGATAATAATTTTTATTTGTTAAATAATTAGATTGATTCCGGCCAATATTCGCCTCCGTATAATATTTTTTCCGATGCTTGCTTGATTTCTTCTTGGTTTCCTCCTTTTTGGATAAAACCTTTGGCACCTGCTTGAAAAAATTTATTGATTACTTCATCATTGCCAAACATTGAAATTCCCAATATTTTTAGTTTAGGCAATTTTTCCAGCGCTATTTTAGTCGCTTCGATTCCGTTCATTTCAGGCATTTTCATATCCATAAAAATCAAATCATAATCTTGTTTTTTAAAAAATTCCAGAAATTCCAAACCGTTTCCTGCTTCATCGAACATACTATCGGGGAACAATCTTTTTATGGTCATCATAAGACTTTTTCTAAAGATTTTATGATCATCTACAATTAAGAATTTTAGTTTGCGTTTCATAATACTTTGTTTTTTATGATATCATTGATGACTTAAAAAAAATGGTTATTATAACACAATCAATTTCAAAGAAATTTGTTGATTTTGACTTTGTAATCGAATAAAATATAAACCGGATTCAATAGTTTGCGGAAGTATAAATCTTGCTTTATGCTCTCCAACACCCATTGTTCCGGAAATTATATCGGCTATTTTTTTACCGTCGATTGAAAAGAGAGAGATATCAATTTTCCCTTTTTTATGTATTGTATAATTGACATTTATTTCTTTGTTTTGTACTGGATTAGGAAAAATGCTTAGTTTTATATCGGATTGATTAATTTCGTTGATGGCAGAGGGATTTTTAGTGATATACCGCGCAATTGCTATGCTGTGTTCCGAGCCTATTTGCGAATTACCAACTGCAATAAGTTTGCTGTCCGGCTGAATAACGAGTTTTTGCAGCCAGTCATCTGCACCGTTAAAATCCGTAAGCCCCCAACCCACGGTATTGAAAGTCAAATCATCCTGACCTCCCGAAGTAAGCCGGATAAGATTAAAATCATTATTGCCCGACAAATCCGAATATCCTCCAAGTATAATTTTCCCATCGGATTGATGTACTATGGAATTCATAGTTTGGGAATTATCGGTAAATCTATATCCATTATCTCCAAAAGTCCTATCAATATTCCCATTGGACTTAAGTTTGCAAACATAAGCACTGATACCGGAATCTGATGTATAATCACCGCAGAATATCACTGCTCCCGAAAAAATATTCCTGTATAATGAATGAATATTATTTCTTCTATTTCCAACTGGTGCATCAATAGTCACATGTCCACTACAAGAACCATTAATATTGAAACCGGCAATTAAAGCATCATCATTGATAACTCCATCTTTGTGTTTCGTTCCTGAAGCGAATAAAGTATTAGCACTCGCTGATATTCCCGTAAAATATCCGGTTATAGTACTATTAATAGTAGCTCTTCCATCAGATCCAAAAGCAGTTAAAAGATGACCGTTTTCTGTAAATCTGACCAATGCCGGTTTTGATTCAAATCCATCAGAATATGCACCGGCACAAACAATATCATAAGTATTGATTTGTGACACAATGCATAAATCATTTATAGAGCTTAAAAGGTCAGTAGTAACAATTCCATTGCCGCTATTGCCAAACGACTCATCCGGTTCACCATCAGACAAATTTAGCCTCATAATGAATCCTTTTGTTCCGCTAAAACCGCCTATCAATATTTTATCACCTACAATCTTTACTTTTTTTGCATATTCAAAATCAGAATCTGTTATTTTGAAATTATTGAATCCCCTATCCTGAAATGAATTATCCCAAGTACCATCAGTCTTAAGGCGTAAAACAAAAACATCTTTTTCACTTTTATCAGCCAATTCTATGTTGCCAACAATGACGATTTTTCCGTCATTTTGTACAGCTACATCATAAGCACTGTAACCATATTCCATTCCATAATGAAAAATAACTTTACCATCTTCACCAAATGTTTTATCTAAAATTTCTTCTTGAGAGAATATAGGTGCACAAAGTAATATGAATAACCCTAATAATAT
>JALVBA010000167.1 GCA_027010905.1 Marinilabiliaceae bacterium | reverse complement strand
ATCTTTTTTCTTTACCGGATATGCCGATAAAAGCAAATTTGATATAAAATGGTGGGAGCTGTTTACCTCGGCTGATATAACTGTTCATAACTGGACCGGCAAATTTGGTGCTTACCTTGCTGATCAACTCATTAATCAGTGGTTTGGAATAGCATCTTTTTTAATCATATTTATTCTCTTCATTTTTGGATTACGACTACTAGGATCTCGTGTTTTACCTCTACGTAAAACCATCTACCACTCTATTTTTATCCTTATCTGGCTATCTGTTACTCTGGGTTATGTTACTGCCGGTTCCATTAATGATCACTATTTGGCAATAGGCGGTGCACACGGCTATTTTATAAACAAATGGCTGAATGCTTCAATTGGTTATATCGGAACTATTCTACTACTTCTAATTTCGCTATTAACATACCTCTCCATAATATCTGAATCGTTCTATGTTTGGATGAAATCAGGATTTAAAAAGGGCAGCGATTTCGAAGATAATTTGCCAGAACCGGAGGTTAGTAATGATACCTCTTACAACAAAGAGGAGACGGTTCTTCCATATAATAAAGAATCCGAATTGGATATTTCAATTCCCGTCGGAACACATGAACTCAACATTGAAGATGAGAAGAAGAAGATAGAAGAACCAAAAAGTGAAAAGCTTGCTGATGAGATTGAGATAACAGTGGAGAAGAGTAGCGAAGAGGAGTCATTAAATAATATAAGCCAACAGGCAGATGGCGATTATGACCCAACTCTCGACCTGTCATCATACATACTGCCATCAATCGACCTGTTGAATGATTACAACAATAAAAACCAGATGGTTTCGAGAGATGAACTGGAATCGAACAAAAGGCGTATTGTTAAAACTCTGGAGAACTACAAAATAAGTATTACCGACATTAAAGCAACGGTAGGCCCAACAATTACACTGTATGAGATTGTGCCTGCTCCTGGCGTGCGTATAGCAAAAATTAAAAATCTTGAAGATGATATTGCACTATCACTATCTGCTTTAGGAATACGGATCATCGCCCCTATTCCGGGTCGTGGCACTATTGGTATTGAGGTACCAAATATGCAGCCCCAGATCGTCTCCATGAAATCGATTATCTCATCATCAAAGTTTCAGAAAGCAGATTATGAGCTACCAATAGCTTTTGGTAAAACTATCTCGAACGAAACATTTATGATTGATCTTGCAAAAGCACCTCACATGCTTGTTGCCGGTGCTACAGGCCAAGGTAAATCCGTTGGACTAAATGCAATAATAACATCCCTTTTATACAAAAAACATCCATCGCAGCTGAAATTTGTTCTTGTGGATCCGAAAAAGGTAGAGCTAAATATTTACACTAAAATAGAGCGTCACTTTCTGGCTAAGCTACCTGATGAGGATGATCCGATTATTACGGATGTTCAGAAAGTAGTTAACACTCTTAACTCACTTACCATTGAGATGGATACACGTTACGATCTGCTAAAAAAGGCACATACCCGTAATGTTAAAGAGTACAACCATAAATTTGTTAAGCGGCAGCTAAACCCCGAAAAGGGACACAAGTTCATGCCCTACATTGTGGTTATTATTGATGAGTTTGCCGACCTGATAATGACTGCCGGCAAAGAGGTTGAGATGCCTATTGCCCGTATTGCCCAGCTTGCACGTGCCGTTGGTATACACATGATTATTGCAACTCAGAGACCATCAACAAATATTATTACCGGAGTTATAAAAGCCAACTTCCCAACACGTGTTGCATTTAAAGTAGCTTCAATGATCGATTCACGCACAATACTCGATTCACCCGGAGCCAATCAGCTTATTGGACGGGGCGATATGCTTATATCGCAAGGCAATGATCTGATTAGGGTTCAGTGTGCATTTGTTGACACTCCCGAAGTTGAAAAGATTAATGATTTCATTGGTGAACAGAGAGGTTTTGCATCAGCATTTATGCTGCCTGAGTACGAAGGTGCCGAAGGGGACGGAAACGAGCCGGGAAGTGTTGATCTCTCGAAGCGTGACTCTCTGTTTGATGAGGCAGCAAGAGTTATTGTAATGAACCAGTCGGGCTCAACATCACTTATTCAACGGCGATTTAGTATTGGGTATAATCGTGCAGGCAGAATAATTGATCAGCTGGAGGCAGCAGGAGTAATTGGCCCTTTTGAAGGAAGTAAAGCGCGTCAAGTACTAATTGTTGATGAACTGAGCCTAGAAAATCTTTTAAATAGTTTGTAAATATTTTTGGAATAATTTTTGTTCTAGGTATCGGGAACAAGTAATAAAATGAACTATAACTTTTTAATATGAAACATATCCTAACTTTCGCATTACTATCATTTTTTACAATAAACTCCTTTGCTCAAAATGCTGAGAAAGCAAAGGAAATACTCGACAAAGTATCAGAAAAAACCAAAAGCTACTCAACCATAAGTGCTGATTTCAGCTTCTCGATGGAGAACCTTCAGGAGGAGATATCTGAAAGTAACGAAGGAACAATTCAAATTAAGGGGGACAAATACAAAGTTTCGCTAATGGGTGTTGACACATATTTTAACGGCAGTTCAATATACACACACTTGATTGAGGCTGAGGAGGTGAATATTACAGAGCCCGACCCTAACGATGAGGAGACACTTAATCCGGCAACTATTTTTACTATTTATGAACAGGGCTTTAAGTATAAGTATATGGGTGAAGGTAATGAGAACGGCAAAGAGTTTTACGAAATTGACCTCTATCCCGAAAATAGAGACAAGCCCTATTCACGTATTAAACTGCGAATACTTAAGGATGATATGAGTCTCTATACCCTTCGCCAGGTAGGTAAAGACGGAAATATCTATACTGTTGTAGTGAAGTCAATGAAAACAGATCTTCCACTTGACGACAGCACATTCGTATTCGACACAGCCAAAAACCCCCATGTTGATGTTATTGATATGAGGTAGATTACCACTTCATGGAAATGGTAGGTAATATTATTTGATGGCAACATATAAAACCCAGTAAAGTAGAGACTCTAGAGGATTTTTTACCTTATTCGTTCAACTTTCTACCATCAATGTGACTAAAAGAGGCACTGTCAGTTTACGTCTCCGCCGTTTGGTGGTTTTTACACCTTCAGGAATATCTTGTTTTTATAGAAGTAATAGAGCAGCAACCACTCAAAAGCAATGATAGTAGTTATAAGAACTAATTCGCCGGCACCTTTTCCAAACACTTGAACAGTCCACCCCATGATAAACTCTGATGCATAACTAAAATCAATAATTTCTTTCCCCATATAGATAGTTATTGAGTTCAATCCAATAACCTGAAAGAAAAATATCCATCCTCTTTTTTTCTTTACATCAATAATGAAGTAAAACAGTGCAAGCAAAACAGAACCAATACCTGCTGTTAGCAGATTGAAAGGAACTGTCCACAACTTTTTGACAATAGGATAGAATGGAGACAACATCAGAGCAAGAGCAATTAACACAGCTCCTCCTGCTAACAGGATAGTTGCTTTACGTTCAGCAGCTATTGTTTTTCTGCGCAGTATTGTACCGGCAACCGCTCCTATCAGTGTTACCGATGAAGCAGAAACGATACACAATAACCCTTCAGGGTCAGTTATTTTCTGATATAATCTGCCGGGTAATAAATTCTGATCTATCCATGAGTTAATACTACCTTCTGCTGTCAGAACACCAGCCCCATACCCGGGAACAGGAACAAGAAGTTGGAATCCGGCAATCCCTAGTAAAATCCCTAGAACCCAATAAATTCTGGTCATTACTGAATTGGTATTAATCGATATCAGTGAGGCCAGAAAGTAAGCTATGCCAATCTGTCCAAGCACACTTGCCATACGCAAATCAGTAAGGCCATTTTTCAACATGCCGTTGTAGATGAACCCGAAAACAACAAGGATAATCATCCTGCGGGTTATCTTTTTGTATAGCTCCGTCTTTGCTACTCCTTTTTCTTTTTTGCTAACCAAAGCATAAGGAATGGCGACTCCAGAAATGAACATAAAAAGCGGGAATATCAGATCGTAAAAATGAAAACCTGCCCAGTGAGAATGGTGCATCTGTGTTGCAATAGGATCAAGCCATCCCCACCCAGTATATTCAAATAGTTTTACGATAAACCATTCACCACCTATTATCCAAAACATGTCAAATCCCCGTAGGGTATCAAGCGAATAGAGACGCTCTTTCATCGTACCTTTCAATTCCTTTTCCATAAACTTATTTAATTAATCTCTTTTTAATAAAAGCATTACTGAGCCCACAATTATCACAAGCAGAAACAGAGAGATTAAAGTGTAGATAACACTTTTGGCTGTTACCCATTCCGGGTCGGCAGGCTTTGCTCTCTCGGGCTCTTCGGCAATCTTGAAAGTCATGACAGGTTGCATTGGAAGCACAATTGTTGTGGTGTCTTCATCCTCTGCTCCTGATTGATTCTCTTTTGCTAATGTAGGGCTCTGTACTGTTTTTTTATTTTGAGGTGCTACACTGACACTCTTTTTGTTTGATGATTTAGTATTATTCTCAATATTTTTGCTTTTACTATTTTCCTCTTCGTCACCTCCTGTTTTTATACTGTTTTCAGAATAACCATAAAGCATATCGACTTTACCAGTACTACCACTCTTTTGTGGGGTAACCGAAATTATTTTACTCATCTCCGAAATAACCATTGGGTTTTCGGCATCAAATCCATGATGCTTAACCACACCAGCCATCAGATTTGAATCCCACCGAAGGGGCAGCATTGTACCCAGCATCCAGGACTTGTCAAGTCCACACTCACAATCTTCACCTATGTATCTTAGCATATTCTCGATAATATCCTGCCGTATCCTGTCGCCTTTAAGTATAGGCCCCATACGTCGTGCGCGACCGTACATCATTGCTACAGCAGGATGGGCTGCGTCCTTCTTGTCCCAACCCAAACTCCAAAGCATAACACTCTCCTGCTCCGTCTCCTCCGGCTTGATGGTAATAATGTAAGGTGGTGTGTTTACAGGGTGGGGCAATCCACCCATTATCTGCTTAATCTCCACCACTCCTTTGTCGATAACAGCTTTTGCATGCTTATTCTCCTCTTGGTTTGTGCCTTCAACAAAAAGAATTACACCGTACGATTTAATGATGTTATCGGTTAACTCTTTACGTGTGGGAGAGATGAGAACATCCTCAATCAAATCCCATAAGGCAAGAGAGAAGTTCTCCGACTTATCGATAAAGAACACCTTTGCTCTCTTTTCGGGTGATACCAGAATAATATTTGGTTTCTCATCCCCTTTATACTCTTTGTAGTATTTAAGAATTGCCATTGTGTCTTTTTCAACGTCAATGACCTGAACAATTACATTTGCATCAAGCATGGCAGCACGGGCAGTGTTTTGAAAAATTTTGACATCAGCATCAGAAATACGGCTATCCTTAAAAAGAACAAACCGGTATTGGTCCTGACCGAAATCAGCAAAGCCTATCTCCCTTACGGTGTAACGACAACCGAAGGAGACAAGGGTAGCGGAAAGCAGAAATATTAAAATAAGTAATTTCTTCACTCTTTAACAGATTACTCTTTCGAGATAAATACAAATGATGTTTGAATAGGGTAGTCACAAGTACACCCTGAACTTGCCTCAGGTATAGAGATCAGGTCTCCGGCGGGAATTATATTTACCCAGCATCCGGGTCTGTTAACCTTTGTAAGATGTGTTCCCTGCCTGTCTTCCTTGTAGAGATTGTAGAATGTGGGATTTGAATTACGTGCAAACAGATTATTAGCAGAGCCGGAAAAAGCACCGCATCCATGTTTGTCGAAAGTGGCATTAGCTCGTTCTCCTGTTGACAAATTAAAGATATATGGAAGCAGAAAAATTCTTTCGCCAACAACTACAGGGTGTTGCCACTGCTCACCATGTGAGCCTCCAATCTCACCACCCTTATACTCCTGCTGCCACTTAACCTCTCCATTACTTCCATCAAAAGCATAGATGCGGTAATGCACATTGGCACTTACATTAAATGAGCCGGTTACCAACAGAGTACCTTTTGTAAAGGAGAGGAACATTATTTGCGAATATGGAAACTTAAACTCCTTCTCCCATAATTTTACACCTGTGGTTTTATTCAGTTTTACAATATAGGTTGGTCCTTCGCAGAAATCATCTACCCTTAATCTACCGTCAAAATCGTGTATGACTTTATTATTGCGACTTTCGACAAAATAGATAAAATCATCCCCAATAGTTATAGTGTTGTTAAATACCAAACCTCTATATGTCCATAATGTTTCACCCGACAGCCTGTCGAGAGAGAAGAGGTAATCACTTGATATCATATCGCGATAATCACCCTCAAATGTATCACAGTTATTTCGGGCAAGAATAGTTACCGAGGCTGAAGATTTTTTTCCTGATCCGAATATCTGATTATCAACGATAGCGAGATATCCCCATTTACTCTGCTGTCCGGGAATAACCTGAGGTGCTTCAAGTGCTAAGTCCTGATCGCCATTTGCCACCTTAAAACCTAAAGCAGCCTGACCTGCGGCAATATAGATATGGTCACCGGTAACCGCCATTGTGCCACAATCTCTAAGAGCACCAAGTACCCGTGAGTCGGGCACATATCTGTTCCATAGCGGTGTTCCGTTGTAAGCATCTACACAAATTATACGGTTATCGCCGGGAACGAAAAGTCTGCCATCTTTAAATAGTGGAGACATGGAGCGACTGTGTCTGTTAATCATATCGCGAGGACCCGGCTGGCCAAACCACTGAATCTGAAATGGCCCTACAACTGAGTCATTACTACAAGTAGTATTGCCGGGCTCGGCATAAAGATGAGTCCATTCGCCTGTACCACTCAGGTTACCACGTTTGATGGTAGCCCAACCTTCATTCACACTCCACTTCTCAGCCGACTTCTCAGTCCACTTCTCAGCGAAGAGTTTATCTCCTTTCTCTACGCCAAGATAAGCAATACCTCCGTAGGGTTTAAGCACCCTGAAAACCTCATCAGCCGAAGTGGATAGATTCCCCGACATCAGCAGCTTGTCAGAAACTATCAGGTTAGCAAAGTATTTATTGATAGGCAAATTGTTAATACTACCATGAATGATGCTTACCTTACTTCCATAGATACCTGCACTATCCAGTAGTCTGCGCGATTTCTCTACTTTTGATTCATCCTCTTCGACGCCTATCACCTTGAGGTCTGTTCTCTTTGCTATCTCATAAACCAAATGCCCTGTTTCACTCCCAATAACAAGACAGTACCCTTTTTTAACATCTGTTGAAGATATAATCCTGTTAACAGCATCGGTGTAAAGATGAGCATTAACATCATCTATATATGGATTTTCAACAATCTGAGGTTTAAGCATCTGAGGTTTTGAGCTTTTCTTAGATGAGAAGCTGTATATATCTCCTTTGTCGGTACTTACCAAAAGTTTCCCATTGGCAGCAGCCAGACCATAAACAGTACCATCAACGCTCTGTGTCCATTTTTTCTCTCCTGTTGAAATATCATAAATATCAACCTTCCCGTTACCTCCTACAACTAAGGAGTTGCCGGAGAGTATCATTGAGTATGAGCCATCAATATCTGTTTTCCAAACCAGTCCGTTAGCCTCTATATCCTCTCTTTTGTTTTCGTATACATTAATACCTTCTATCAGGCTTTGTATTCTCGAATCAATCTTCTTGATCTCAAATGGTGATGCTATTTTTCGTTGCTCCCGCAAATCCCACAGTTCGTGTGAAAGATCGGTTTTTTTATCCTGGGCATTTGCCCAATCCTTATAATCGGCAACGTACTTCTCACGCCTAATTGCCGATAACTCCTTGTCTGACCTTAAGTAGGAGATATCATCCTTTACAATAATCTGCAATCCTAAAAATATTGCAATCTCATCCTCCTCCTTAGTGTTACATGCCGGAAAGTTATTTAGCTCACCCTCGTCGCCACCACCAAAGATTATTTCATCATTTACCAAAAGAGCAAAGGTGCCACCATTACCATCATCAAAATCACCTACTCTGCTACCATCTTTACGTGAATAGATTTTGGGTCGGGTTCTTCCGGTAGGAATATAGAGATTTGTTTTAGAAGTAAGCATATACCCTTGTGGTGAGATATTGAGATTATCTTTTTGCCATGCTATTTTACCCGTTTTTGCCTCCACTGCATAGAGCGAAACACCCTCGTTGGGAAACATGCCTGAACAGAAATACGCGGTGTCGTTATCAACAATAATACCTGTTCTGATTGAGGCTGTAGGTATCATTCGTTCATTACCAGGAATATAAGTTTTTCCTTCTGCAGTATTTATTTCCCAAACCAACTCACCACTCTCTGCATTGAGGCAGTAGGCAACACCTTCGTCAGAGCCAACATAGAGCAGTCCGTCTACAACGGAAGGAGCAAGGCGAACAGGTCCTCCGGTGAAATATGACCACAGCTCTTCACCAGTTTTGGCATTCAGGCAGTAAACCTTATCGTTTGATGAGGAACCGAAGTATACCTTATCCCCAACCGAGACGACATGATATGCTCTGTCGTAAATTACGCGGGGCTTAAGATTTGCTTCGCGATGCCAAAAATCTGTTTTAGCAGGAGCAGGCCAGGCCGGTGCCGGTGCAGCAATCGATTTGTAATGCCAATTCAACTTCAACGATGGCTTAAGGTCGCACGAAGATATTCCGCTTCTTTGATTGTCATTCTGATATGTCGTCCAGTCCTGTGCTAAAATAGTTGACGGTATGGCTACAGAAAAAAGAATCAACAACACACTTCCCAATCTACAAATTTTCATAATTATAGTTTTTATATATTTAAATATCCTACATCAGATAAATGAAATCAACCAACACCAAACAGATGTTCGCATAAGGGTGAAACTACGTATTCAAAGTTATTTTTAATGAGATTATTTTCTTTCGTGATTTTTGATATATACCTATTAATCATGCGAATCAAGGG
>JALVBA010000166.1 GCA_027010905.1 Marinilabiliaceae bacterium | reverse complement strand
TCTTTATTGCTCATTTTTGGGTGTAATTAAAAGTGTTGTTTTGATTTGTATCTATTTCAAATATAACACTTTACACCCATTTTTACAACCTTTTAATGAATTATTCGGGTTAACTAACGGTTCATATCGTATCGATTTACAAGGAGAATCAATGAGGAAGTTTTTGAGAAATTAACGATTTTTTTTTAGATTTACATAGAAATATTTTTTGAGAAAAGTGTCCGTTAATTTCCGGAATGGGTGTCCGCTTTCAGCGGAATATGTATACTACCGCAGCCTCCGCTACAGCTACGCCGATGTGTACCGCAACAGCTACGGTAAGTCGACCGGGTTCTCAGTGCGATGCCTCAGAGATTGAGTATTTGATTATTTACAGATGGCTTTTGCCCAACGTAATATTTGTTTTATTTGACTCATTGATTTCCCTGTCAGAGCATCTTTTTATTAATTTGGAAATGTTGTTTTACTAATTAAACCAAAACCTGAATTATTATAAGGGGGGGGCAATTTAATACGTTGACATTTTTTAATCATTATTGCAAGGTTTTTAGCTAATTTATCTAGAATCTTGCAAATAATCAACAAGTTAAAAAGTAAAATCCCCTTTTTCACAGTTGACTATTTATCAAATAAGTCACCCCGTGAATATTATTACTACATATCTAACTGCTCCATTCGTTCAATAATTTTTTTTCTGAACTTCTCCAATGCATTTTTTCGGGCATCTTTAAGAGCATACTCGTAACTTCCCGGGCGCATACCTCTTACACCACTAAACCCGTCAGAG
This sequence comes from Marinilabiliaceae bacterium, assembly GCA_027010905.1. Classification (GTDB taxonomy): domain Bacteria; phylum Bacteroidota; class Bacteroidia; order Bacteroidales; family Marinilabiliaceae; genus JAADEM01. The sequence goes on along the minus strand of JALVBA010000166.1, from coordinate 8,245 downwards.
AATATCTCTTCGTTTGTTTTGGCATTTGCGATTGAGATATTGAAATCGGCAAAGACAATAAACAGAGAGTAACCGTTTCTTTTTTCTCTTCTCCTGCAATAAATTCACTTTTTAGTTTAACAATGAAATCGGTATCTTCACGGCTGCTTGTAAAGGTGAAAACACTTTCGTTAAGGACTGTTTTTACAGAGTTCAAAAAAGATTCCTGTCCTGAGAGTTCTCCAAATACACTCTCTTCCATTTGTAAAAAAGCTTTCGATTTTTGAAGCTCTAATGCAATGTATGTTACAGGAACCATTTTTTTAGGGAAGAATAGCTCCATTACTTTTGCGGATTCAATATCCTGTTCGGGCTCTTCAGTTGGTAAAAAGTCAAATGAACATTTTATCTCCTGAGTTGGTGTGAAATTTTGCAGCAACCTCAATGGGCATCTGCTTTTGTTTAGATATATTTACAGGGTATACTTTTTGAATGGGGGTGAGCTCCACCCGGTGATAGATATCCTGAATCAGGCTGTAGATAGCTGTGCCAAGATTAACTGTTCCGTCAACCGAACGGTGGGTCAAATCTTTATCCAGATAGCCTTGTATACTTTCAACTGCTTTTTGAGCATCACGATAATAAGAGAGACCGTGAGATTTGGCCATGTCAAGTTTCATCTGTTGCATCCTTTTGTAACGCTCCTTCGAAATGCGCACCATAACCCAGTACTCTTTTCTGTTCTCCCATGTCTTCACCTCGTAACCCTCAAGGGTTTGTTTAACCGAAGTACGTATCTCTGCTTCGTACTCCTCTTGAAATCCGCCTAAATTATCTAACTGGTGCAAAGCAGAGATAGCCGTCCGGAGAAAAAATATTTGTGTTCTGTTTCTGAGATTCATCTTTATATATTTTGAATTAACTTTTCTACAGCCGGAAATATTAAGTCCGGTTCAAAGCCTCTTGATTGAGCAAACCTGATTAATGCGGCTTTTGTTTTATACCTATCCTTTCCCTCTGTCTGCTTTAGTTTACTCTCTAACAACTGCTGTAGCTTTTCGGTGTACGCATGGTCATCAATGGTTTCGAGGGCATTTTCGAGAGTTGCACCTTTTATTTTTTTCTGTTTCAGATTCCACCTTATCTTCACCTTACCCCATCCGTTGAATTTAAACTTGTCTCGCACATAAAATGTTGTATATCTCTCTTCGTCAATAAACTTTTCAGACAGTAACCATTCAATAATTGCACCATACTCAACCTCATCAACACCCCAGCCTTGAAGCTTCCGAACAACATCGTCAACACATCGTTCTTGTCGCGAGCAGTATGCAGCAGCCCGACTTAAAGCCTCTTTAGTGTCCATCCTATTTTATGTAAATGGTTTTTGCATTCTGAAACTCTTTCATTCCAAAGTATGAGAGCTCTCTTCCGTAGCCACTGCCCTTAATCCCTCCGAATGGCAACCGGGGATCCGATTTAACAAAATCATTTACAAAGCAACTGCCGGCTTCAAGTTCAAACTCAGCAATCTCTCTGCCTCGCTCAATATCCTGAGTGAAAACGGCTGCGCCTAAACCAAAGGATGTGTCATTTGCAATGCGAATAGCATCTTTTGTATTTTTTGCCCTGATGAGCGACGCCACAGGACCAAATAACTCATCGTGGTAGGCAGGCATTCCGGGTGTTACTTCTGACAAAACTGTTGGGGGATAGAAATATCCCTCTCTATCAGGGATTGCTCCTCCGGTGATAAGTACAGCCCCTTTCTCGATACTTCTGTCAACCTGAACAAGAAGCTCTTCACGCAGATTATTTCTCGCCAGAGGCCCAAATGTGACGTTATCATCAAAGGGATCGCCAAAAGTGGCCTCTCTCATTTTAGCAGAGAACATCTCCTCAAACCTGTCATAAACAGAGTCTACGGCGATAAACCTTTTGGCACCAATACAACTCTGCCCGGCATTTAGCAGTCTGCCTGCAATGCATGCCTCAACGGCAGACCCGAGCTCTGCATCTTCAAGAATTAGATAGGGGTCACTTCCTCCGAGTTCAAGCACCGTTTTTTTCAGATACTTCCCCGACAGTACTGCAACTGATTTTCCGGCAGGAGTACTTCCGGTAAGGGTTATGGCTTTAATCCTTTTATCCTTAATTACCATGTCAACCTTACTGCTTGGAATTAAAATAGTACGGAAAACATTTTCGGGGAATCCGGCCTCTGCAAATACCTCCTCAATGGCAACGGCGCACCCCGGAACGTTTGAGGCATGTTTAAGAAGTGCTGTGTTCCCGCCCATTAAAGTGGGAGCAGCAAATCGGAACACCTGCCAAAAAGGGAAATTCCATGGCATGATTGCCAACACCGACCCCAACGGCTGATAAGTTACGTATGAGTGTGAGGCATTAGTCTCAACATCTTCAGAAGCCAGAAATGCGGCTCCGTTGTCAGCATAGTAATCACACACCCATGCACACTTCTCAATCTCGGCACGGGCTTCACGTATGTGCTTGCCCATCTCAATAGTAATGGTAAAAGCTAACCCCTCCTTTTTAGTGCGAAGAATGTTCGCTGCATTTTTCAGTAACGTAGCACGCTCCTCAAGGCTGGTTCTTTTCCACCCGTGAAATGCCAGAACAGAATCGTCTAACATCTGATCTACCTCATCTAATTGGTGTGCAGGGTAGCTTCGGTTTAGCTCTCCCTTTGCCGGATTGATACTTTTTAGTTGCATAATTCTATGGTTACATGGTTACAGTGTTAAATGGCTCTATGGTTACATGGTTCAAGGGTTGCAGTGCTACATGGTTAAAATGCTTACTATAAAACATTACCAATCTAATAGTTTCTTTACTCCTTCCAGCTGTCTGATATGGCTCACCTCCTGCGATACTTCCAGTACTCCCCGGTACGTACCCTCTTCACTTCGTACGGCATAGTATTGAATTAATACCATCCTGGGGCCCATGTTAAACCAGAACTCTGCAATATCTTTTTCTCCATTTTTGAAAGCCTCCACTATACGGTTCACAATATCAATACTCTCATGAGGGTGGCAGTTTTGTACTGTTCTGCCAATCACAACCTTTGTTCTTGGAAAAATCCTGTCAGGCGGAGTAGAGAAAAACTGCACTGTGTCATTCTCGTCAACATAGGTAATATCAACAGGCAGGTACGAAAATATAAGCTTTAGCTGCTCTACGGTAATATTGCCGGAACCAAGGTTGATTTTTCCTTCGGACAACTCTTCATTTTTCTTTTTTGAAATGGCTGGAGAGGGGGTGTAAAACGGGTAACCTAACTCTATGCTCTCTTCAAAAAGTCCCTCAATCTCCTCCGTTGGAATACTCTCCATAATTACCGGAAACAGTATTTTCTCTTCTCTAGATTTTATAGCCAACATATTGAAAAACACAATACCAAATAGCTGATTAATATTAAAAGTGTCGGCATTCATCTCTTTGAGCTTCTCAATGAGTCTATTCAAGTTACGATAGATATCATCATGAAACGACCACATTATCTGCAGACATCGATGCTCGGGAATATACTTCTCAATAACAGGAAACAGTAGATTCTCTTTAATCACATAGTGCTTTTTGAAAACAAGCAGTTCCCGGAATGTTTCTATAAGCCTCTGCCTGATATCCTCATCCATACAGTTTTTATTAAAAGCCTTTACGGTAGGTTTCAGGGATTCAAGCTTCTCTGCCATCACGGCGTTGTTCTTGGCCAGACTCTCAAGGTAACTGCCTTTGGCAGGTGTAATAGATTTATACTCATTTAGCGATTTATGGAGTAGGTTGAGAACTTTGTTAATAGTTGACTTTACATCTTCAATAGGATATCTCTCTTTCATTATCATATCAAAAGCCAACACAACCCCCAGTGGTGATGCAGTCTCTATGTCACTCTTATACTGTTTGTAAAGTGCTCCTCCCCTGCCTCCATCAAGAAACCCTTTTGTTAATTTATATAACTCTTCACTATTGCTAATTACATGATTTGATATCTCTGACATAACTGTTTTTATTTTTGATGCAAAAGGTAAGAAATTTCCGCATCATGTTAAACCATTTCATAAAAAATACTATAATTAGTGCCTGTCCATAAAGCCAGCCTTTTTTTGCTGATTTCCTTCCATGCTGAAAAACTAAAATAAAAGACCTATGAAGATCCAGCATGACCAACCAATTATTTAGATGAAATCAAAACAAAGGGCACATTTGTCAGTTTTTAGTCTAATAACCTTACGATTTAGACATTGTTGTCCCGTAATTTGTAAACATCTGTTTGTTTTCGTGTAATCTATGCCAATTTTATGCCCGCAAGGAAGTGCCCTATCATCACCCTAATGTTATATGCAATGACACTCCACAATACCTTTGCCTTAAAATGTCGTAATCCGCTCCAGTTTATCCGGCTTAAGTTAAAGCCCCGTTTAACATTAGATATGACAGCTTCTACACCGCTACGCCATTTTTTGAGCTGGGTCTCCATGTTTAGACTGCTTGCAATATTTTTCAAACTGCCTTTTATCTTGCCAAATACAACATTCTTGATTCCTTTACCGACAGCATAATTGCTGTTCTCGATACTTGCATAGCCACCATCATAGCTTGCCGATTCCGGTATCTTGTTATAATTCCATTCTATTTTTTCAATTGCAGGTTGGAGCAAATTGCTGTCGTTCATATTGCCTTTCAGCGTTGAGCATGTCAATATCAAATTGCTCTTCCCGATAGTAATATCTATTTTATGGCCATATTGTATCTTTCTTGCCCCTTTTAAAACTTTAACCCAACTTGAAAATTTGCACCAATAATTTCTTAGGATTTACAAACAGCATAGTTTTAACTTATTGGTAATCAACCATAATTATAGTTTCAGAACTCCTGACCTGAAGTTATAAATAATAGGAAAATCAAGACGTTAGTATTTCTGCCTCGTAAAATATAAAAGTTAGTATTTTTGCTAAAAATGTATTGATATGCAAATGCAGTTACCGTTGTTTCCGAGTGAGACAAAATTATTATCAGATAGCTGGGGTGTTTTTGAGAAAGACGACTTTGTTTATTATCTTCATAATGGCTCACCGGTACACATTCACCACAAAGATGACATAAAGACCTACCGTTATGTTACAGCAACTTTGATAGTAAACCATTCGTGTAGTGCCAAAAGGCTGAGTGAAGTATTTGGGGTTGGCACATTTAATTTCAATCGTTATGCTAAGCTTTTTCGAGACAAAGGTGCAGATGCCTTTTTTGGTAAAGACCAGCGCAGGGGTAGGCGTCACGAGCTAACTGATTAGAAACTGCAGCAGGCTCAAGAGCTGCTCGACAAAGGTGTTTCCCAGGCAAAAACAGCAGCTGAGATAGGTGTTAGCGAGGGTAGCATCCGTTATCATCTGAGAAAGGGCACATTAAAAAAAAAGAGCCATCCAACAGAAATCTGACCTCCCCATCAGAAAGAAATGAGAACGACCTCAATGCTTCTGATAGTTTTGGGATAGCAGCTACCAATATTGGCGAAAGATCATTGGCAGCCACAGGTCAGATAAATGGGGCCACCATAAAATTTATTCCAAGCGAGGGCATTGATTTTGGCGGTGTGCTGTTCATGTTGCCCTCGTTATTGAACACAGGTTTGCTAAGTTATCGTTCGCACTATCAAGATCTGAGCGGATATTACAATCTGGATCATATTATAACAGGGTTATCATTCTTGTACCTTTGCCGTATAAAAAATCCGGAACAGCTCAAGCACCACTCACCGGGAGAGTTGGGTAAACTCATAGGACTTGACCGCATCCCCGAGGCAAAAAAACTCCGTCAAAAGATTCGTCAAATAAGCCAGCAGAAACAAGCAAGGGCATGGAACAGACACCTTGCCAAAAAATGGGTCGAAGAAGAGTGTAATACCTTTTATTATATCGACGGCCACGTTCAGGTCTATAGTGGACATAAAGCCAACTTGGGCAAAAAACACATTTCCCGCTTAAAATTATGTTTGCCGGGAATGACCGAGTTTTGGGTAAACAACGCCGACGGACTGCCTTATTTTATGGTAACGGGAGAAGTGAACGAGAAGCTGCAGGAAATGATACTTTCTGACATAATCCCAGAGCTAATTGAAAATGTGGCCATTAAGGTCAAGGAAGAACAACTGGATGCAGACAAAAACTTGCCACGCTTTACGCTTGTTTTTGACAGGGAGGCATATAGTCCGAAGTTTTTTGAAAAGCTATGGAACCGATACCGTGTTGCTGTTATCACTTATCGAAAAAATGTTAAAGACCTTTGGGATGAAAAAGATTTTACCAAGCAGATTTAAAAAAAAAATGGCAAAACGGAAACAATGGAAATTGCCGAAAAGGACATTGTTTTAGATGGTGTGGAACTGCGCGAGATAAGAAAAAACAACAGCGACAAACACCAAACAAGTATCGTCACCAACAATAAGAAAATAGACATGAAATCTGTTGCCACGAACATGTTTTCACGTTGGTCACAAGAGAACTTCTTTAAATATTTAAGGGAAAATTACGACATGGACAGGATATCATATTACATTACAAATGAAGTTGATAAAGAACTCACGGTAGTAAATCCAAAACACAGCAAATTAACGTATAGAATAAAGAAACTAAAGGAGAAAATTGACCGCAGAAAACTAAAACTGTTTGAGCTGATAAATGAAAATGTACATACTGAGATAGATGAAGAAACAAATAAAAATTTCAGCAAACAAAGTCAGCTCAGAGAAGAATTGCAAAACCTTGAAGCCAGGTTCTTGGAGCTCAAACAAGAACGCAAACAATATCCTTACCATATCAAAGTCAAAGAAATGGAAGAAGACGTCAGATATAACAAACTCGACATTGAAAGCAAGTTGTTACAGAATGTTATAAAAATGATATGTTATCGTGCCGAAACAAATTTCACCCTCTTAATCTCAGCTGATTACAAAAAGAAACTCAACGAGATGAGGGCATTGGTTAAAAGCATCATTAACACAAAAGCAAACATAATGCCCGATTATAAAAATAAAACCCTGACCGTAGAACTGTATTCATTATCGAACCCGAGGGACAACAAAGCTGTAACAAATATTTTGGTTTTATTAAACGATTCTCGAACGCTGTTCCCCGGCACTGACCTTAGGCTAATTTATAAATTTGCAACACATTGAGTTTACGATAGGTCAGGAGTTCTGAGTTTATAGCGATTATGAATAATGTTAAGTGACGAGTAACCAGAGTATTGTGATTCTTGCATTTCCAAAGTTGACCCCCCAACAATATGTTTGGTAAAAGTATTATTTGTATTTTTGTTTCATGTTTATTAACCTGGAATTATAAATATCTTTAACTGTAGAATAACGCATTTTTACATAGGGTTTATTTTCCATTTCAGATTTTGTGCCATCGAAAGTTCTGTTGTTTCTGGGGAAATCGATACTGCCATCTGTTTTTTGTCCCCACGAATAAACGCCTGTAATGTCTTCTTTCGATGTTCCTGTTCTGGTATCAACAGTTACCGAATAGTCTCCTCGCGAGTTATTATTCCCCGATTTTAATTGTGCAGACTTTGCAATAAAATGTGTATAATTTATCGCCTGGAAACCTTTGTCGGCTTGAACATAAGGATAGCCAACAACCTGATGTTCACTACTGTAGCCGTTAAAGCTAATGTTTTCCCACACCATATCTCCTGAAACATTATTCTTTCGATTTGTGTAAATCATTAATGGTTCAGATTCAACATATGTTACAATACTACCGTCTTTTCCTATGGCCGTTATTTTTTTGTGGGCTCTTGTAAAATCTAAATTCTTAAAGTGGTAATTGGCTAATTGACCTCCCTCGTGGGTAAAAAAAGTAGGATTCCAGTAGCCACCATCTTGCATTACTGTTTGAGAGAAGCGAAGATTAAATGTACAATCGTGAATATAGAAGTGGTTGGCATTTGGACACTTTACCGAGTGGTCGTGTAGCGGATCGATAAAACGAATGCCAACCATTTCGATATAGTTATTGTAGGTGTCGATTGTTGCCGAAATAGCATCGCCCAACAGGCAATCGTGAAACACTACGCTATTTCCGGTTCTCATGCCCACTTGTCCGGCTAATGTTACATTATCCTTGTTCATCCCGCGAAATTGATATGCATTTGGTACCGGAGTAGTAAAATTAGCATTAATCCTTTGGGTAGTGTTACCAATTCTTTTTCTTAATCCTCTAAAAGTAATGAAATTGCTATC
>JALVBA010000165.1 GCA_027010905.1 Marinilabiliaceae bacterium | reverse complement strand
CAATAAATTACAAATAAAAAAAAATTAACTATGGAACAATCAGTTAATCTTAGAGAGATAAATGAACGAATTAAAGAGGAGAGCTCGTTTGTAGATTTAGTCACCATTGAGATGAATAAGGTGATTGTGGGGCAAAAACACCTTGTTGAGAGTCTTCTCATTGGCTTGCTGAGTGATGGTCATATTCTACTTGAAGGAGTACCGGGATTGGCAAAGACACTTGCTATCACTACCCTATCACAGGTTATTGATGCAAAGTTTGCACGTATACAGTTCACCCCTGACCTCTTGCCGGCGGATCTTCTAGGAACTATGATTTATAGTCAGAAAAAGGAGGAGTTTTTAGTTAAGAAAGGACCAATCTTCACTAATTTTGTGTTGGCAGATGAGATTAACCGTGCACCTGCTAAGGTACAGAGTGCGCTGCTTGAAGCTATGCAGGAGCGTCAGGTTACTATTGGTGACCAGACCTATCCTCTCGACAAGCCATTTTTAGTAATGGCAACTCAGAATCCTATTGAGCAGGAGGGAACATATCCGTTGCCTGAGGCACAGGTTGACCGTTTCATGCTTAAGGTGGTTATCAACTATCCTAAAAAAGAGGAGGAGCAGATTATCGTTCGTCACAATCTAGCAAAAGCATTCCCCACAGCATCTGCAATATTAAAACCTGATGATATTATCAGAGCCCGCTCGGTTGTTAAAGACGTATATATGGATGAAAAAATCGAGAAATATATTCTTGACATTATCTTCTCAACAAGATTTCCTGCCGATCACAAGCTGGAGAAATTTGCCGACATGATATCGTTCGGAGCATCTCCTCGTGCCAGCATCAGTCTTTCAATAGCTTCGAAAGCATATGCATTTATCAAGCGCCGAGGTTATGTTATTCCTGAGGATGTTAGAGCTGTATGTCATGATGTTCTGCGTCACCGTATCGGATTGTCATACGAGGCAGAGGCTAACAATATTACATCTGAAGAGATTATCAGCGAGATTCTCAATGTTGTTGAAGTGCCGTAAGGGAAGCCCCCACCAGCTCCCCCAAAGGGGGAGTGAATACGGGACTAACCAAATAGTATTGATTTTTATTGTAATAGTTTAATCAAAAACCTGAAATACAATTTACCTTCCCTTTGGGGAGGTCAGGAGGGGCCATAATTATGGAAACAACTGATTTATTAAAGAAAGTAAGGCAGATAGAGATAAAGACACGAGGGCTTTCGAACAATATATTTGCAGGAGAGTACCACTCGGCTTTTAAGGGTCGTGGTATGACTTTCAGCGAGGTTCGTGAGTACCAGTATGGCGATGACATTCGTAATATCGACTGGAATGTGACTGCAAGATTTAATCACCCCTTTATCAAGATTTTTGAGGAGGAGCGTGAACTTACAGTGATGTTACTTATTGATGTTTCCGGCTCGCGCGAATTCGGGACAGGCTTTCGCTTCAAAAAAAATGTGATTACTGAGATTGCCGCTGTATTGGCATTTTCGGCCATTCAGAATAACGATAAAATTGGTGTTGTGTTTTTCAGTGATAAGATAGAGAAGTTCATCCCTCCTAAAAAAGGGAAGAAACATATTCTGCATATAATAAGAGAGCTGATAACTTTTACGCCTGAAAACAGAAGTACCGATATCTCTGAAGCACTCAGATATCTTACCAATGCAATAAAAAAACGGTGTACCGCTTTTGTTATCTCCGACTTTGTTGACGAGGGATTTGAAGATGCTCTGAAAATTGCCAATCAAAAACATGATGTTGTAGCACTTAAAGTTTACGACAAGCGCGAAACGGAGATACCCTCCATCGGTCTTATTAAACTAAAAGATGCAGAGACTAATCAATATAACTGGGTTGATACTTCCAGTAGTGCAGTAAGGAGTGCCTATAAAAAGTGGTGGGCTGAGAATGACCTCTCCACCAAAAGTACATTCCGTAAATGTGGAGTAGATAACGTGTCAGTAAATACCGATGACGACTATGTAAAAGCATTAATTTCTTTATTTAAAAAACGTGCCTGATGCAAAATATCCGAAAACGATATAATATAAAAACACTTATACTTTTATTACTCCTGTCGGGGGCAATGCTAATACCCGGCGGAATTGTTAAGGCTCAAACTGTTTCGGTAATTGCGAAACTCGATTCAACACTCCTATTTATTGGAGGTCAGATGAATCTGTCTATTGAGTTAAGTCAGCCAAAAGATGTGAATATCGTCTTTCCGGTTTATACTGATACATTAACAAAAGCCATAGAGGTGGTTTCAGTTACTCCTGTGGATACTACATTTTTGGATAACAACCGGTTAACATTAACACAGCAGTACCGGATAACCAGTTTCGATAGCGGTTTGCAATATATTCCGCCGATGAAATTTGAACTTGCCGAAGATCAAGTTCGTAAAATATTTGAAACGAAGCCTATGGCGATAACGGTAATCAATCCGTTTGAGAATGTCGATCCAAAAAAAGGTATTTTAGATATAAAGACACCTATCAATTCACCCTTTAGTTTGGCCGAGCTTCTCCCCTATCTGAAATGGATTCTGCTGGGATTGGCTGTTATTGGTGCTATAATTTACCTAATAATAAGGTATCGCAACAGAAAAGCCGGTGGGTCGATAATCAAAAAATCCAAACCAAAAGAGCCGCCACACATTACTGCTCTTAGAGACCTTAACAGGATAAAAGCTGAGAAGTTGTGGCAGAAGGATAAAGTTAAGAAGTATCACTCTGAGATAACAGACACATTAAGGCAATATATTGAAAATAGATTTTTTATTAACTCTTTAGAGCAAACAACCGAGGAAACATTAGATGCACTGAAGAGTGTTGAGCTACCCGATGAGCACGCTTATGAGAAACTAAAACAGATACTTGAGCTTGGTGATTTTGTTAAGTTTGCCAAACTAAAACCTCTGCCCGATGAAAACGAGTTGAGTATGACAAATGCCCTTTTCTTTGTAAACCAAACAAAAGAGGAGGCAATCAAGAGCCTTAAAGAGGAGAAGGAGAAGATTGAGGAGAGTCAACAGGCGGCAATAGAGAGTGAGCAATCTGCTGAATCAACAGACAAGCCGGAGGGCAGTGTAGATTAATTGGGAGGGTGGATTTTAGATTTGTAACTCTCAACAATTTGAATTTAACGATATAAACTTATTATAAAGATGAATCATATAACATTCTTGCACCCGCATTTTTTATACCTTTTGGTTATCCTGCCTCTCTTTATTGGTTGGTATATATGGAAGCAGAAGGAGATGCAGGCATCGTTGCAGATATCTTCACTTAGAGGTTTCAGCAAGGCTCCGGTATCGTGGAAGATATACCTTAGGCATCTGATATATGCACTGCGTATGTTAACCATTGCTATACTTATTATTGTACTTGCACGACCACAATCAACAAATAGCATTAGAAATGTAACCACCGAGGGAATTGACATAGTTATGACTCTCGATATATCTTCCAGTATGCTGGCTGAGGATTTCAAACCAAACAGACTGGAAGCGGCCAAAGATGTGGCTATTCAATTTGTATCGGGCAGGACTAACGACAAAATAGGGCTTGTGATATTTGCAGCCGAGAGTTTCACTCAATGTCCACTTACAACAGACCACAACGTGCTAATTAACCTTTTTAAGGATATCAAAGTTAATATGCTTGAAGACGGAACTGCCATAGGAATGGGGTTGGCTACTGCTGTCGCCCGTATTAAGGATAGTAAAGCAAAAAGTAAGGTTATAATACTTCTTACTGATGGAGTAAATAACCGTGGTGAGATTGCACCAATGACAGCTGCTGAGATTGCTAAAACTTTCGGAGTAAGAGTCTACACTATTGGTGTTGGAACTGTGGGAATGGCTCCATATCCGGTACAGACAGTCTTTGGAAAGCAGTATCAGCAGATGGAGGTAAAGATTGACGAAGAGCTGCTGCAAAATATAGCAAACACTACCGACGGTCAGTATTTCAGAGCAACAGATAAAAACAAGCTGAAAGATATTTATAAAGAGATTGATAAGCTGGAGAAGACAAAAATTGAGGTGAAAGAGTACACTAAAAGACATGAAGAGTATCTGATACTTGTTATTATTGCAGCTCTTCTTCTTCTCGCAGAGATAGCGTTGAAAAATACAATATTAAAGAGTTTACCGTAGAGGATGTTAGATGTTAGATATATGATGTTTGATGTGGAAAATTAAAACATCTGTAACACAACTAAAAAAAAATAGAAAAATGGAGATATTCAGGTTTGCAAATCCAAATTATTTATACGCTTTGGTACTGATTCCAGTGCTTGCTTTTGTATATCTGTTCATTGCTAAGAGCCGAAAAAAGGCATTGGATAGATTTGGAAATATGGAGGTTATCTCGTCATTAATGCCGGATGCCTCTTTTATTAGGCCAACAGTCAAATTTTACATACTGCTTCTGGCTCTGCTTGTACTTATAATTACCATGGCCGGCCCACAATTTGGCACTAAGCTCGAAACAATTAAACGTAAAGGAATTGAACTTATAATAGCTCTTGATGTTTCAAACAGTATGAATGCTACCGATATTGAGCCAAGCAGGCTTGAAAGTGCAAAGAGAGCCATTTCCCGTCTAGTTGATAAACTTTCGAACGACCGTATCGGGTTTATCGTATTTGCAGGTGAGGCTTATACCCAGTTGCCAATAACAACCGACTACCCCTCGGCAAAGATGTTTCTATCCTCCATCGACACTGATATTGTTCCAACTCAAGGTACTGCCATTGGAGCAGCAATAAACCTTGCTATTAATTCGTTTAGTAAGCAGGAGGATATTAACCGTGCCATAATAGTTATTACTGATGGTGAGAACCATGAAGATGATCCTATTGCTGCTGCCCGTAAGGCAGCTGAGAAAGGGATAAAAGTTTACACTGTAGGAATGGGTTTTGCAAAAGGTGCACCTATTCATATAAAAGGAAGATCCCAAAATCAGTTTATGAAAGATCGCAGCGGTAATGTGATTATTTCTAAACTTGATGAGAAGACACTTCAGGAGGTTGCCATTGCAGGTAAAGGGGCATATATACCGGCTAACAACATTCGTAAAGGAATTAACAACCTTCTGGATGAACTATCGCAGTTAGAGAAGAAGGAGATTGACGCAAAGGTTTATACTGAGTATGATGAGCAGTTTCAATACTTTGCAGGATTGGTACTTCTACTACTGTTTATCGATCTCTTTTTACTAGATCGAAAAAACAGATATTTAAAAGATATTGATTTGTTTGTAACCAAAACAATAGAGGAAAAAAAATAGAATATCATGAAACGATTTATATCCCTTTTTACACTATTAGTTGTTGCTTTGAGTATTAATGCTCAAAAAGAGCGGAAGTTTATCAGACAGGGAAACTCTGTATATGAAGATAAAGACTATCTTAACGCCGAAATTGATTATCGTAAGGCTTTGGAGAAGAATAAGGACTCTTTTGAAGCGCAGTTTAATATTGGTGATGCTCTTTTTAAGCAAGAGAAGTACGACAAAGCAGCTGAACAGTTTGAAGTGCTTGCTGAAACAAATAAAGATAATGAGCATCTCGCCAAGGTATATCACAATTTAGGTAACAGCCAGTTTGCACTAAAAAAGTATGAGAAGAGTATCAATTCATACAAGCAGTCGCTAAAGCTGAACCCTGACGATAATGAGACTCGTTACAATCTGATAGCCGCCATGAAGATGCTGCAGCAACAGAAGAATAAGAATAAAGATAAGAACAAAGATAAGAAAGATAAGAACAAAGATAAGAAAGATCAAAAGAATCAGGATCAAAACAAAGATCAACAAAAACAGAATCAGGATAAGCAAAATCAAGATCAGCAGAAACAGGATCAACAAAAGAAAAAACAGCAACAACAACAGCAACAACAGCAACAGATGTCGCAAAAGGATGCACAAAGATTGCTGAACGCTATACAACAGGATGAGAATGAGCTGCAGAAGAAATTAAGAAAAGCTAAAGCAGCCAAGAAGACAAAGTCAGGTAAGAACTGGTAGCTTTTTTCAGTAAGCAGTTAACAGTAATCAGTAGGCAGTTAACTAAGATGCGGTATTATAAACAGATAAACGAATAAACAGATAACCATAAAAATATGAGACGTAAGCTCACTTCGATAGTATTATTGTTTCTCTTACCTTTAATTGCATTTGCACAGCAAACTGCATTCAGGGGTAAAGCACCGCAGGCCGTAGTTCTGAACGATAAGTTCCAGTTGTCCTATACCATTAATGAGGATGCAACTGATATACGCCTGCCTCAGATGGAAGCATTTAATATACTGATGGGTCCAAGTATTTCACGGTCGTATAACATCTCCAACATAAACGGAAAAGTTACCCGCGAAACAACCTATACCTACACCTACATCTTAAAATCGTCAAAGATTGGAACATTCACCATTGCACCCGCTACAATAAGTGTTAAGGGTAAACGAATAGAGTCGAACAAATTAACCATACAGGTTATAAAGGATAATAACAGTACTCCGAGCAGTCGTAACTCTACTCCAAATGCGGCCTCGGGTACTCTCTCCTCGCAAGAGCTTTTTATCACAAACACTGTTTCGAAGAGAAGTGCCTATAAAGGCGAACCTATTGTTCTGACAACAAAAATTTACACTCAGGTTAATCTTGATGGTATATCAGACAAAAAAGACCCTAAGCTACCTGAGTTTCTCATTCAGGAGCTGAAAAGCGGCAATATTGCCTGGTCTGTTAAGAATATAAACGGTAAGACCTACAATGTGGGTGTTTTTGAGCGCAAACTTCTTTTCCCTCAAAAAACAGGTAAGATTACCATTGAACCTACAGAGATAGAGTTTACTGTTAAGAAACGTGTTGCCCGTCGTTCAACAAGTGTTTTTGATAATTTCTTTGAGTCGAATTACCGATTGGTAAAACAGCGTGTGAAATCCAAGCCTATAACACTTACCATCAAACCTCAAAGTGGTATTCCTCCCGAAGGATTTACCGGTGGCGTTGGTGATTTGTCGATGAAGGTTACAACTTCAAAAACTAAGCTTAAAACAAACGAGAGTATCACATTTAAAGTTGTTATTAGCGGTACAGGAAACCATAAGCTTATTACAGCTCCAAAAATAAAGTTTCCGGCCGATTTTGATGAGTTCGACCCTACAGTATCAAACAAGTTTAAAAACACCGTTGCCGGAATGAAAGGGACTAAAACATTTGAGTATCTGGTGATACCTCGTCATCCGGGTACCTATACAATCCCTCCGGTTAAGTTCTCATTCTTCAGCCCTACTGTGGGAAAATACAAGACTTTATCGTACGGTCCGATAAATATAGAGGTGGAAAAAGGAGACGGTCAACAGCAGCTGTCAAATGTTGTTTCGGCAAATACACGCGAGAGTGTTAAGTTTCTGGGGAAAGATATCAGATTTCTAAAAACCGGAGTATCTAAGCTCAAACCGGCCGGCACATTTTTGTTTGGCTCGTTAACCTACTATGCATCGCTTATTACTCCCCTGCTTATATTCATTCTTCTCTACTTTATTAACAGGAAGAAGCTGAAAGAGCGCTCAAACGTTCAGCTGTTGAAGACCAAGAAAGCAAATACAGTTGCACGTAAGAGACTGAAACTATCTGCACAGTATCTTAAGTCAGGTAAAAAAGAGCAGTTTTACGAAGAGGTGTTACGTGCATTATGGGGATATATCAGCGATAAGTTGAGTATTCCTGCAAGCGAGCTCAACAGAGACAACATCCGAAGTATACTCGAAAAATCAACCGTTAATATTGAGGTGATTGATGCATTTATTGAGATACTTGACACATGCGAATTTGCACGATACGCCCCATCGTCAGAGAGTGGCGAGAAGGACAGGTTGTACAATTCAACATTAGAGACAATTAGCAAAATAGAGAACCAAATAAAGAGATAATAATGAGAAGGGCTATATCTATTCTTCTAGCACTATACATGCTTCTGCCTGTGATGGCACAGGAAGACCAACGATTGGAAAAAGCAAATGAGCTATACACAACAGGCAAATTTGAAGATGCCTCAAAAGCTTATGAGGAGATTTTGAAAACCGGTGTTGAAAATCCTCAGATATATTACAATTTGGGTAACTCATACTATAAAAGCGGACTATTACCGCAGGCTATTCTTAATTATGAGCGTGGCAAACTCCTTGCTCCTCAGGATAAGGATATTGAATATAACCTTGAACTGTCCAGAAGTCAGACAATAGACAAGCTGGAGAAGGTCGGTGATTTTTTCCTGAGCAGATGGGTTGGTACATTGCGAGACAAGGCTGATTCGGATATCTGGGCCTATCTGTCTATCGCTCTCTTTACAGGAGTAATTTTAATGCTATTCCTTTTCTATTTCAGTAGAACAGCAGCATTAAAAAAGATTAGTTTCTTTGTAGGAATACTCTCACTCTTTCTGTTTATCGTGAGCTTCTCCTTTTCGTACAAGCAGAAACAGAAACTCGTTAACAGGCAATACGCTATAATTTTTGCCCCGTCAGTAACCGTTAAAAGTTCTCCCGATGCCAGTGGCACCGAGATATTCTTACTTCACGAAGGAACGAAAGTAAAGGTTGTTGATACCCTTGGCGAGTGGCGTCAGATTGAGCTAAGCGATGGAAACAAAGGATGGCTCAACGCTTCAACTATTGAGGGGATATAATATCTTTGGGTATCTCTACTTTTTGTACTCCATAGACATAGGGTGCAACCTGATAGGGCGAAAACCAAAAAATAATATCTGAGTCGGTTACAGCAAATGATACAAAGTCGCTCCATTTGGCTATGCCGTCATCAATAAATTCATCAAAATCCAACGCCTCTGTCAACTCGTTTCTAATATTCTCCTGTAGTTTTATAACCTGAATTATGCAAGAATCCTGCTAACACACATGTAATTGTCTTGTAATAAAACACATAATCGCATTTTGATTTTTTATTTAGTTAGAGGAAAAATAAAAAGAAACAATCTATGATTTGATAAGATATTTTAGGTACCAATGTAAGGT
>JALVBA010000164.1 GCA_027010905.1 Marinilabiliaceae bacterium | reverse complement strand
GCCCGGGTTCAATTACCGAGACTATCTAAAATCGGCCAAAAGGACTTATTATAAAATAAATAACACCAAAGGACGGAGCAAGGAAGAAAGGCAAAGGCAACTATTTAAGAACCAACTGATAACGTTTACAAAAACAATAAACAACTTGTCCAATGCCGTAAAAAAAAAGTCGTTTTATAGCATGAAAATCACGGCAATACAAACGGCCATAGAGTCATTTATACCAATATGCCGGCAGGTGTATTCACAAACAGAACGTTTTCAAATAAAAGGAGAAAAAGTTCCCAATTCAGAAAAAATATTTTATATTTATGAGCCGCACACAGATATCATAGTAAAAGGGGCAAGAAAGATACAATATGGCCATAAAATAGATATTACTACCGGGAAGAGCAATTTGATATTGACATGCTCAACGCTGGAAGGCAATATGAACGACAGCAATTTGCTCCAACCTGCAATTGAAAAAATAGAACGGAATTATAACAAAGTACCGGAATCGGCAAGCTATGATGGTGGTTATGCAAGTATCGAGAACAGAAATCAGCAAAAAAAGGCTGACTTTATGGACAAGCACTAATTAAAGAGCAGTAGAATGAAAGTGGTTGGCAACTTAACAAAAATGAAAGGTGAATACTCCGGCAAAACCGTTCAGTACAACCTCACTCTTGGTGATTCTAACATTGACATGAACAGCCTTATTGGCAAAGAGGTACAAATTACTTTTCTGAACAAAATAAACTGTGTTGTTTGTGGCGTTGAGATTCGCACAACTTATGCCGGACGTGCCATGTGCAAGTACTGCTACGAAACAGCACCTCAAGCTGAAGAGTGCCTGTTTCACCCTGAAAAGTGTAAGGCTCATCTTGGAGTAGCGAGAGATATGGAGTGGTCAAACAAACAGTGCCTAATTCCTCATGTTGTCTACCTGTCGGTCTCTTCGGGGTTGAAGGTTGGAGTGACAAGACACCATCAGGTTCCGGTGCGCTGGATTGACCAGGGGGCTGTGAAAGCAATTAAGCTGGCCGAAACACCAAACAGACATATTGCCGGGGTTATAGAAGTTTTCTTAAAAAGATATGTTGCCGACAAAACCATCTGGAAGAAGATGCTTAATAGTAGTCCCGATGATTTCGACATTGACCTCCATGCTGAAAAGGGCAGAGTTGCAGATCTACTTCCTGACGGGCTTAAACAGTACATAACTGAAGATGATAGAGTTCTTGATATTAACTATCCTTTAACCTCTGCTCCTGATAATCCTAAAATATTTCACCTTGAGAAAGAGAAGAAGATAACGGGTGTTATTTCTGGTATCAAGGGACAGTATCTCCTGTTTGAAAATGGATCAGTAATGAATCTAAACAAGTATAGTGGATTCATGGTTGAAATGGAATTTCCGGCTTAAGTTATCCTCAAATTCCCCCACTGTTGTATCGATAATTTCATATTACGCCATTTAGCGTAACGCCATTTAGCGTAACGCCAAAGTGTATAACTATAAATATTGCTTTATAAATTGACTATAAATAGGGTCTGTAAAGAGATATTTCTTATTAACCTTATCCACAACACCCTGTTCAATAAGCACCTCAAGCGCCTTTTGGGTACTCGATACCGCTCCGAGATTAAACCTTCCGGCAGTCTCTTTTGAGAAGATTTCATCAGGCATTTCACATAAAGCTTTAAGTACTTTCTTCCGGTATGCTGTTTGTTGAATCGTAAGCTCCCAGTAATAATCCGACTTTAAATTGATTATTCTCTCAACTGCCTTGTCGATGGTTTGAATATCAATCTGTTTTGATGTGGTTATAACATCCTGCCATATTTCCGCCGATAGAAACTGAATATAATATGGAATTAAAAAAACCTTCTCGACAAGATAATCAGCCGTTTTATCATCAATTTCTAAACCTTCGTGACTGAATTTTGATTGGATATAATTAATGGATTTCTCTTTGTCAATAACATCAATATTCATTAGCATCGCTGCATTATAAAAAGCCCTGTTTTTATTGTTAAACATATCTTTTAGCAGATGCGTTCTACTACCAAGAAATATGTATGAAACATTTTGATGATGCTGAATACAACCTCTTAACAGTTTTTCAAAAGACTCTCCGTTTAATGTTGTAATCTCCTGAAACTCATCAAAAGCAACAATCCATTTTTGTTCCTTACTTGCAAGTTTTTCAGGTAAATCGATAACATCCTTTAAAGATTCATCTTTTTCATATCCCTCAATACGTGAAACTGAAAATGAAGGATTTCCAAAAGAATCAAAAGCTACCGAAGGAACCAAACCTCTTAACCAACCTGCTACTTTTTTTAAGGTTTGTTCAAAAGAGAAACCCTCTTCTTCAACTACCGCTTTGGTAAAGTTTGTTATAAAAGTTTCTTTTGAGTAAATACTCATAAAATCAACATATACCGTTTTGTACCCATCGGCTTTTAATTCATGTAGAGCCTTATTTCAATACTCCGTTATAAACTTAAGCGGCAATAGTACCAAAATACAATAGTTTGTCCAATCTCTTTTTATTTTTAGCATAGTATGGATTAATCCCGAACACGTCAAAAAAACGGTTCATTAGTA
>JALVBA010000163.1 GCA_027010905.1 Marinilabiliaceae bacterium | reverse complement strand
GTACATGGAATAAAAAGACGATCATCCCTTTTTAATACAGATAGGATTGATCATCTCTATCAGGATCCTCATGTAGATAATCGTAATATGATTCTTCACTATGGTGACCTGTCTGATTCGACCAATCTGATTCGTATTATTCAGGAGATTCAACCTGACGAGATTTACAATCTTGGGGCAATGAGTCATGTTAAAGTGAGTTTTGACACTCCCGAGTACACTGCTAATGTTGATGGTTTGGGTACATTGAGAATACTTGAAGCGGTAAGGCTGTTGGGATTGATTGAGAAGACTAGGATCTATCAGGCATCAACATCAGAATTGTATGGGTTGGTACAGGAGATTCCACAGTCGGAGAAGACACCTTTTTACCCACGTAGCCCTTACGCCGTGGCTAAGATGTATGGCTACTGGATAACGGTAAATTATCGCGAAGCATACAATCTGTATGCTTGTAACGGTATCTTGTTCAATCACGAGAGCCCGTTAAGGGGAGAGACATTTGTGACGCGAAAAATTACCAGAGCAGTGTCACGTATTAGTCTGGGTATGCAGGAGATGTTATATCTGGGGAACATGAATGCCAAACGTGACTGGGGTCATGCTAAAGATTATATTAAAGCAATGTGGTTAGTTCTTCAGCAGGATAAGCCTGATGATTATGTGATAGCAACCGGAGTAACAACAACTGTTCGTGATTTTGTACGTTTTGCTTTTAATGAGGTTGGTGTGGAGCTTGAATTCAGTGGAGAGGGTGTTGATGAGGTCGGAGTAGTGAAGGTATGCAATAATCCCGACTATCAGGTTGAGGTTGGCAAGGTAGTTGTTAAAGTCGATCCGGAATATTTCAGACCAACAGAGGTGGAGTTGCTGATAGGAGACCCTACAAAAGCTAAAGAGAAACTTGGTTGGGAGCCTGAGTATGACCTACCTGCTTTGGTGAAAGATATGATGCAGTCGGATATTGATCTGATGAAACGTGAGAAGTATCTTAAAGATGGCGGTCACAGAGTGATGAACTATTTCGAATAATACTAATTATGCGAATTTTAAGGTACGAATTATACGAATAAAATAGTCTAAGGTGACTGAAATTATTTTTAAAGAGGAGAGTTAAAATGTTATCGGGGCGTGTATGAATGTACATTCTGCTTTGGGGTCTGGTTTTTTAGAGGCAGTATATCAAGAGGCTCTTGAGAGGGAGTTTGTGAAACAAGGGATTCCATTCGAAAGGCATCGAAAATTAACTATATTCTATGATGGTGAGCCATTGAAAAAGTTTTATGTGGCAGATTTTGTTTGTTATGATGTAATTGTCGTTGAGCTTAAAGCTGTTCAAGGTTTCTTTAAAAACCAATATGAACAGACGGGAAATTATTTAAAGGCGATTAATTTCAAATTAGGTTTATTAGTTAATTTCGGTACTCCATCATTAACCTATAAGCGTATTCTTAATCCAAACTATTCGTGATAATCCGTATTTATTCGATAAATTCGTAAGTATATGAAATATACAAGTAAGATATATATTGCCGGTCATCGAGGCTTGGTGGGTAGTGCAATTTTGAGAAGCCTGAAAGAGAGGGGGTACAGTAATTTTGTGCTTAGAACTTCGAAAGAGCTTGACTTGACACAACAGTCTGAAGTAGAACAGTTTTTTGAAGATGAGAAACCTGAGTATGTTTTTCTTGCTGCGGCGAAGGTTGGGGGTATTGTTGCAAACAATACTTATCGTGCCGATTTCATTTACGGCAATCTGCAAATTCAGAATAATGTAATTCACAGTGCTTATAAAGCGGGAGTTAAGAAATTGCTTTTTCTGGGGAGTACATGTATCTATCCTAAAGAGTGTCCTCAGCCGATGAAAGAGGAGTATCTGCTTACCGATGTTCTTGAATATACAAACGAACCGTATGCCATAGCCAAGATTGCCGGGATAAAGATGTGTGAGTCGTACAATATACAGTACGGTACAAACTTTTTTTCTGTGATGCCAACCAACCTTTATGGCCCCAATGACAATTTTGACCTTGAAAAATCGCATGTCTTACCAGCTTTGATGCGAAAAATATATTTAGGACACTGTTTGGAAAATGATGATTGGGATGCCGTCAGGAGAGATTTGAATCTTCGTCCGGTTGAAGAAGTATCGGGTGGTGCTTCTAAAGAAGATATTTTGAAAGTTTTGTTAAAATATGGTATCCAGCATTCCTCTTCCGGGAGGCCTAAGGGGGGCTGTTCTGTAGAGATATGGGGTTCAGGAAACCCAATGAGAGAGTTTCTTTGGTCCGAGGAGATGGCTGATGCATGTGTTCATGTTATGGAGAAAGTAGATTTTAGAGATGTTGTTGGGGGTAGGGCAGAGGTAAGAAACACACATATAAATATAGGGACAGGGAAAGAGGTGTCGATAAAAGAGTTGGCTCTTCTAATAAAAAAGGTTATAGGTTTTAAAGGTGAGTTTAAGTTTAACACTAATAAACCGGACGGGACAATGCGTAAGCTAACTGACGTCTCGAAAATACATGAGCTTGGCTGGCATCATAAGGTTGAGATTGAGGAGGGTTTAAACAAACTGTTTCGGTGGTATTTGAATGATTGATACGAGAGCAGCTCTTTTACTTTATATTTTTTTATACGGTAAGAATATTTCATTTGCTAACTAATATCCTAAAAGGAATCCTGACATCCCGGCAATAAGAGCAAAAATCATATTTGTAACCTTAACTGCAACAAAACCCCTTTTTGATTCTGCCAGAAGGGGCAGCATTCCGTGCCCGTCCTGAGCAATTGATGAGGCCAGAAGAATACTGAAAGGTATCTGCGACGGATCATTAGCAAAAAGTGTAACAAAAACTAGGTGAGGGCCTGATTCGGGGATGATGCCAATTAAAACAGCAACTAGTAATACCCATAGCATATTGTTAGAGATTAGCTGTTGCACATCGAGGTAGTATGACAAAACAGCCATCACAAGCAGAGTCCCGAAAGTCCACAAAAATATTCGTGGAATATGTTTTTTTACAATATGATTCCAGAGATGTTTTTTCAGGAAATGGTTGGGAACTGAGACAACGATGAAGAGAGAAAAACCGATAACCACATAGAGTGTTACTCTTATCCACTCTGGCTCATCTCCTGCAAGAACTCCTATGATTACAGCCAGCAGCAATACAGAGACTAACAAAAATAGCAATACGCGAGGTGTTGTAGGATGGGTGAGTTGCTTAAAAATAGTCTCCTTTTGAAAACAATCACACTCAGGCTCTTTATGCAGAGGGAATTCACGGTCGGCAAAATCTGTAAGTAGTCTCTTGGGTTTGTAAAGAAGGTCGGTAACATACCCGGCAATTATGCTTACCGCAAAAAGAATTGCGGTGAGCAGGATAGCCTTCTGCGGAAACCTGGCGAACATAACAAATGCTTCATCGCCACTGGTTGCAATCATCGCAGTTACTATTGCGCCAAAAGAGATTAACCTGTGAGAAAACAGAGCAACAGCAGTAAAAGCTCCCAAACATCCGGGAATGACACCTAATGTTGCTGCAAGAAGATACTGCTTCCAACGGTTTCCTGAGATACTGTTTTGCCAGAGGCCGTTAGTCTGAACATTAATATACTCTATAACCATCATCATAACAAACACAAAGCCTGTTATCATGATGGCCTGCTTGAAATTGTGGAATAGGTCAGTGATGATAGTTGATAAGAGTTCCGGTGTCATATATGTCTGTTTTTATTTTACCAATGGATCCCAAATAGCCAGAATTAAACAACCATTTTCTGATTCGTAGGGGCCATGCTCCTCATGCGGATAAAAAATCTGGTATGAACCCACTCCCAAAGTCTTGCCATTACTGTTGTACTCACCATCAAGAACAAAGTGTTGTTCTGTGGTTATGTGAGAGTGAGGAGCCATACTAAATCCGGCAGGAAATTTTAATAATACTGTTTTAGCACCATTCTCATCTCTTAACAGCTTTCTTTTTGTTCCATCAGGATACTCTACTGCATCCTGCCAATTCTGATCGTCGAATAAATTAATAATGTTTTTCATAACAATATCCTCCTGTATTATTGGTTAAACAATTCTTCTCTAATCATTGTATGACCGCACGCCGGACATTTTAGAGTTGTGCATTTTACCCCCTGCTTATGTTTAATTTTCTCGCCACATTTAGCACAAACACAATAACCACCTACTCCAAAACCTCCACCATTATTTCGTCCCTGACCACCCCCACGGCCAAGTCCCTGACCACTTCCTCTATTAACACTTTTGCCAAATAAACTCATGATAATTATTTTATATTATGCATTATTTACAAGGTACAACAATTACCGTGTCCATAGCTGCCCGCAAAATCCAGGAGATTATTTGAATGGCATGCAGGACACTCAGTAACGCACTCTTCAATTTTTGTTTTGTACAAGCTTTTACAATCTAAACACTTAATTATATTATTTCTGAAATGGACACTTCCTCCCTCAATAATCAGTTGCTTTCCGTTAATAACAAGGTCGGCTGTTTTCTTTCGGGCTTTTTCTATTAATCGTGAAAATGTGGAACGTGAAATCTTCATTGATTCCGACGCTTCTTCATGTGAAAGTCCGCTGTAATCAGCGAGCCGAACAGCCTCAAACTCATCAAGGCTAATCCGAACCTGCTCTAAGGGTATCCTTTCGCCACCTTGAGGTGCGAAGATTTTGTATAGAGGTGGTTCAAATACACTTCTGTTATTTTTAGGGCGTGCCATTTTTTTTATCTCTTTAGTTCCATAAATATAATGAACATATGTGCAAAAAGCAAGTGGAATGCAAAACTTTTTTATTGATTCAACTAAGTTAAATGAATCAATCCACTTTCTATTAACCTTATCAGGTTATTATCGCAAAAAGACTAAAAACAGTTTAGCATTTTAGAGTCTGCTTCAGCACAAACAACACAAAAATCACATTTGTCAAATTCGCCCCTAAACCGTTTTTCAACCAAATCTCTGATTTGCTCTTTCAATGGTTCAACGGTTATTTTATCAATAACCTCATAGGCGAATGCGTACATCAGGAGAACCCTCGACTCCTCTTCGCTAATACCTCGTGAGCGCAGGTAAAACATAGCCTCATCATCCAGCTGGCCAACAGTTGCTCCGTGGCTACACTTTACATCGTCGGCATAAATTTCTAACTGTGGTCTTGTGCTGATACGAGCCAGGTCGTTAAGTAGGATATTGTTATTTGACTGGTAAGCATTTGTGTTTTGCGAGTCTTTCCTAACCAGAACTCTACCGGTAAAGGCACCGGTTGCACGATCGTCAAGAACTCCTTTAAACAGTTCGGTGCTTGTGCAGTTTGGTTTGGCATGATCGATAAATGAGAAATTATCTACATGCTGGTTTTTGTCGGTTACATAAAGGCCATAAAGATAACTTTCGCAATGCTCACCATCCAGTTTGTAATAGATGTTATTACGCGATATTCCGGCATGAAGAGTGAGATTGTTAGTCATCACTGTAGATGATGATTTCTGCTCAACAAAAACACCTGCAACCTGAGTTGTAAGGTTATGCTGATTCTGCAACGTGTAGTGGTCCAAAACAACACTCTCTGCAGCAAAAACCTCAGTAACGCTATTTACTACAAATTTACTTGGTGTTAAAGTGTGGTCACAAACCAAAATCTTTGCCTGACTATTCTCTTCCATCACAACCAGATTGCGTTGAAAAACAACATTGTCACTATCGCCGGTTAGGATATTTACAATTTGTAATGGCCTGTCGAGAACTACATTTTTAGGGATGTAAATAAATACCCCATCCTGAGCAAACATTCCGTTAAGGGCAGTGAAGCCGTCACGCTCAATCTTTGATGCCCTACCATAGTACTTATCGATTAATTTAGGATGCTTTTTAAAGGCTTCTGCCAAACTGCCAAAGTAGACACCATCGGGCAGGTTGCCGGCAATCTGATTTTTTTCGGAGTACCAGCCATTAATTATAAATACCGAATATGATTCCAGCTCTGACACCTCGCATTTGAAAACATCATCCAGTTGAGCTTCGATATTCTGATGAACAAAGTTAAATTCAAATGTACCTCTCAGGAATGGCTGAATGTTTGTGTACTTATAGTCTTCGTCTCTATCGGAGGGGATTCCCAGCTTTTGAAAGTTTTTAAAACTTTTGTCTCTATGTGAATTTACTTCCAGCGTTGACTTGTCGGCCAGTTGAACTATATTTTGGTCGTACAGTTCAATATATTGCTTCTCTATCTCTTCTACTCTCTTAGTAATACTCATTTGATATTCGATGTTTGATGTTCGATATATGATTTTCGATGTTCAATGTCCATATATCTATCTTACTCCTCCAACTCTTTTTTTATCCAGTCGTATCCTTTCTCCTCTAACTCCAGAGCCAGTTCTTTTCCGGCAGACTTAACAATCCGTCCCTGATATAGGACATGGACAAAGTCGGGAACAATATAGTCGAGCAGTCGTTGGTAGTGCGTAATCATAATCACAGCATTGTCGGCTCTTTTCAGTTTATTTACCCCATTGGCGACAATGCGCAAGGCATCAATGTCGAGGCCTGAATCTGTTTCGTCGAGAATAGCCAGTTTAGGCTCAAGCATTGCCATCTGAAAAATCTCATTCTTCTTCTTCTCTCCACCTGAGAAACCTTCATTTACCGATCTGTTTGTAAGTTTAGAGTCAATCTCAACAAGTTTCTTTTTCTCACGCAGCAGCTTCAGAAATGCACTTGCCGAAAGGGGCTCTTCACCACGATATTTACGATGTTCGTTAAGGGCTGTACGCATAAAGTTAACCATGCTTACGCCGGGAATCTCGATGGGATACTGGAAGCTCAGGAAGACACCTTCTCTTGCTCTGTCCTCAGGAGGCAGTTCCAATAGATCTTTTCCATTGAAAAACA
Organism: Marinilabiliaceae bacterium; assembly: GCA_027010905.1. Taxonomy (GTDB): domain Bacteria; phylum Bacteroidota; class Bacteroidia; order Bacteroidales; family Marinilabiliaceae; genus JAADEM01. Next base: position 2,182 of record JALVBA010000163.1, on the reverse strand, counting down.
CTTCACCTTCTAATACTTTAAATTTCTCATTGCCTGTGAGAACAGATGCCAGGGTGCTTTTCCCCGAGCCGTTTGGTCCCATGATGGCATGAATCTCACCGGGCTTTACCTTCAGGTTAATCCCTCTGAGTATCTCCTTCTCATCTATACTTGCATGTAAATTCTTTATCTCTAACATTATATCTATGGTATATGCTACCCTCTGTCTCCTACCCTAAATGGGAGTGGAGTGAGTGAGTAACTATTTAATTAATTATTTTCATTTTACTTTTTTGTCTAAGTTCTCCTCCCCCAAATGGGGGAGGTTGGGAGGGGGCTCTTCTCCTTTATCCCACACTTCCTTCCAGACTTATCTGTAACAGTTTTTGAGCCTCTACGGCAAACTCCATTGGCAGCTGATTTATCACATCTTTCACATAGCCGTTAACAATCAGCCCTACTGCATCCTCTGTTGAGATACCCCTTTGGTTACAATAGAATATCTGATCTTCACCAATCTTTGATGTTGTTGCTTCGTGCTCAACAAGTGCCGAATTATTGTGAACGTCGAGGTATGGAAATGTGTGAGCTCCACACTTATCGCCAAGTAGCAGAGAGTCACATTGCGAAAAGTTACGTGCATTTTTGGCTTTTTTTGCCACCTTAACCAAACCTCTGTAACTGTTCTGACTTTTTCCGGCTGATACTCCTTTAGAGATAATCAGGCTACGGGTATTTTTGCCAAGATGTATCATTTTTGTTCCTGTGTCGGCCTGCTGGTGATTGTTTGTTACTGCTACTGAGTAGAATTCCCCTACACTGTGGTCACCCATTAAAACACAACTGGGATATTTCCATGTTATGGCAGAGCCAGTCTCAACCTGAGTCCATGACACTTTTGAATAGTCACCTTTGCAGAGGGCACGTTTTGTAACGAAGTTGTAGATTCCTCCAACTCCGTTCTTATCGCCAGGATACCAGTTCTGAACCGTTGAGTATTTTACTTCCGCCCGTTGCATAACTACAATCTCTACTATTGCAGCATGAAGCTGATTTTCGTCGCGCTGTGGTGCAGTACAGCCTTCAAGGTAACTGACGTAGCTATCATCTTCGGCCACAATCAGAGTACGTTCAAACTGCCCTGTGTTCATCGCATTTATCCTGAAATAGGTAGAGAGCTCCATAGGGCAGCGAACACCTTTGGGGATATATACAAATGAACCATCGCTAAATACGGCAGAGTTTAGAGCTGCATAAAAATTGTCGGCATAGGATACTACTGTTCCAAGGTATTTTCTTACAAGATCAGGGTACTCCCTAATTGCTTCACTTATCGAGCAGAAGATGATTCCATGCTCAGCCAGAGTTTCTTTAAATGTTGTTTTAACCGAAACACTATCTATGATAGCATCAACGGCAACTCCGGCAAGCACCTTTTGCTCATCTAAAGGAATTCCTAACTTTTCGAATGTTGCTTTCAATTCCGGATCAACCTCATCCATACTTTCAAGTTGAGGCTTTTTTGTTGGGGCTGCATAATAAATTATTTCGTTAAAATCTATCTCCGGAACATCTAAGTGAGGCCATTGCGGACTCTTCATCTTTTTCCATTGACGATACGACTTCAGACGAAAGTCAAGCATAAATTCAGGCTCACCCTTTTTAGCTGATATTAGCCTTACCACATTCTCACTTAATCCTTTAGGAATTAAATCCATCTCAATATCAGAATGAAACCCGTACTTATAGTCACTGTCAGTTACTTCGTCGAGTATTCTGTTTTTATCTTCTGCCATCTTTTAGTTTATAATCTTTATATCATCTCTAACAACCGTAACGAATGAAAGTTTAAAACAATTGCTGTTGCCTATTCAATTAATCATTGTTGATAGGCGCAAAACTATAAATTATTTAGATTAAATAAAAATTAAATGCTTTTACAGATAGAATAATATTAACTGTAACATTTATGCCATCGGGGAACAAAACTCAATCATTTTCGTATAAAAAGCAGACAATTGATTTTGGCGAGTCTTTTGACAAAAATGCAAACATATTAAATCAGACAATAATAAATAAAAGAGATTCCCTAAACGGGGAGCCTCTTTTTTTAGTATGTCGGGCATGGTAATAGGCTGGCGAGGTGCAAGTCCTCGTACGTGCCGAGTTGATAGGAAACGTTAGCGATTGGCAATGGTGTTGT
>JALVBA010000162.1 GCA_027010905.1 Marinilabiliaceae bacterium | reverse complement strand
CACAAATATAGATTTTTTATTGTGTTTGCCAAATGCCTCTGAAAAAAAAATACGCAAAAAAATTAAATATTTTTTAAAACCGCCCATTTTCCGGTGTTTCTGCGACTTTTTCAGCAATTGCAAGGTAAATACAAAGCATTTTTCAAAATCTCATTTATCTATGTAATAATTTAATAATTGCCTTTTGAATTAGATAATTTGCTACTATTGCTTAATTTTGAGAATTACAACAGAATAACATTTCAGACGAAATTGGAAAATGAAACATATATACTACATTATAATAATAGCCCTATTACTGCAAACATCACCGCTTTTTTCGCAAGGAGCAACAGTAACGCAAAAGCAGGCACTGGAAACTTTCAGGCAGGGAGAGTACACTCAGGCCTATAAGATGTATTCCACCTTAATGTCAAAATACCCTAAAGATCCGAAGACTAACTACTATCTTGGTATTTGTGAGTTGAAAATCAACCAACTCATCTCCGATGCAATAAAGCATCTGAAATATGCATCGGTGAAAGGGGTAAGCAGAGATATATATTACTATTTGGGGCGTGCCTACCAGTTGAACTACAATTTCAAGGAGGCAATTGAGAGTTTTAATAAGTTTCAGAAATATGCCAAACCTGAGGATGTTAGATGGGATAAGGCGGAGCAATACAAAAAGGAATCGGAAGTAGGTGATTCCTTGTCTTCAAAGATATACTACCTGCAAGTTGTGGCTAAAGATACCATCTCTAAAGATATGCTTCTATCGATGTATCACCCGGTGAAAGATGCCGGATATATTCTTTACAATAAAGATTTTTTTGAATCGGGAGTTGACCCCAACAGGATTCTATATCTAACTGAACGACGGGATGAGGTGTACTTCTCGATGCCGGTGGATAACAGTAACCATTTTGACATCTTCAGGATGGAGAAATTGATTGATGGATGGGGTAGTCCTGAGGAACTAAAGAGTATAAACTCTGAGTACGACGACCTATACCCCTACCTTCAGATTGATGGAGTCACTCTCTTCTTCTCCTCAAACAGGGAGGGAGGACTTGGTGGGTATGATATTTATAAAACCATTTATGACCCTACCAGTAAGTCTTTTTCTGAACCTGTAAATATGGGCATACCTTTCAATTCGCCTAATGATGACTATTTCTTTGTAACTGATGAATTTAGTGGAGTTGCCTGGTTTACCTCAAACAGAAACACAACAGGAAACAGAGAGATGGTGTACCAGATAATATGGGATAAGACGGTGGTGAAAAATATGGTATACGAAGAGAAGGATGTAAAAATATCTGCATCGATGCCTCTGCTGGATATCATTCCTGAGAGGATTAAAAAATTAAAACAACAGCAGCACAAACCGGGAATTCAACAGGCAACAAAAGAGCTCTTTCAATTTAAAATAAATGATAACATTACACTTACTGATTTCAGCCAGTTTCAGAGTAAAGAGGCTTTAAGGGAGTTTAAGCAGGGATACGCGCTACAGCAGAAGAAGGATAGCCTCTCTCTATTAATGAAAGAGAAACGAAGAAAGTACTCCGAATCAAAATTGCCTGACGAGAGAGAGATGCTCGTAAGTGAGATCCTTGCTTTGGAGAAGCAGGTGTACGGATTAGACAGTAAAATCAATGACTTCTACTTCTCGGCTAAGAGCATTGAAAAACCTATTGTTGAAAGGTTAGTTAGTCAGGGCACCTATAATATTCAGGAGAGCAGCACTCCTAAAAAGAGTGAGATTACAGGCATTAATGAGATATTAATACCAAAAGAGTACTCCTACTACACTGACGAGGAGTTTGAAAAACAACTTCAGAAACTCGACAGGATGTATCGAAAGATATTTTCACAGGAGGTGGACGTCCAGTTAAAACGTGCCGACTCTCTATATGTTTGGGGTAATATCCTCTCGCTTGAAGCATCAAAGCTACTTGAACAGGCAACCCAACAGCCTGCCAGCAAAGAGATTGTCATCTCTTCTATTTTCAAACAAAAAGATAGTAATGATGCAGAGCCAGACCCTGGAATTGAGTTGAACCGTAAAGCTAAGGAGTTGAAAAGTATCGCACTAAAACTCTACCACTACTCACTTGACAAGAAATTCTCCATCTTCAGAGATAAGATAAAGGAGATTGTACTATCTCAGCCAAAAGCTGATTTTATATTTTTGGAAGAGCGACAATCAGAAGCAAATGCATATTTCAGGCAGGCTATTGACAATCTAGACAAAAGCATAACTTTTAATCCTGAGCAGTACGAAAAAGAGGGTGCTCTAAAAAGAGATGCTGTTGGTTTGCAGGAGGAGGCTCTCTTTTTATACCTCGATTATCTTGATGGAAACAGTGCTGCACTTGAGGCCGCAAAGAACAAAAAAACAGCATCTACTAAAACCAAAAAATCATACCAAAAGATTCAGGGCGGCAAAAAGGCTATTAAGAAAGTCGCCTCATCGGGTAAGGCTGTCTCTTCAAAAAAGGAGAGTGGACTTGAGTACCGTATTCAGATAGGAGTATTCAGGAATAAACCTGATACAAATGCACTAAGTAAGATTCCACCTGTTAGTAGTATATCAATTCCAGAAAAGGGATTAACAAAATATTTTGCAGGGC
>JALVBA010000161.1 GCA_027010905.1 Marinilabiliaceae bacterium | reverse complement strand
TGCCATAGTTGATAAGCATATTATTAATAAATATGCACTTAGAACAATATTTCGATAGTTAATTTTCATTTTTTGAAATTAGATTTTGAATCTATCTTTTTGTTTCTTTGCAGAGAGTAGATTTATTAACAACACAAGGATGCGCTATTTTATCGAACTGGCATACAAGGGAACCAACTATCACGGCTGGCAGGTACAGCCTAATGCTGTTACAGTGCAGGCTCTTTTGGATGATGCATTAAATAAGGTAATCCGAAATGAGAACATCCATATTGTGGGTGCCGGCAGAACAGATACCGGAGTGCATGCATCATACTTTGTTGCTCATATTGATGTGTTGACGAGAATTGACGATACAGTTCGATTGGTAAATAAGCTGAATCGCATTCTACCCAATGACATTGTAGTCTACACTGCCAACGAGGTTGCTGATGATACACACAGTAGGTTTAGTGCTGTTGAGCGCACCTACCGGTACAATGTACAGACAGGCAGAAATCCTTTTAATCTTGATTTGGTTCATCAACTATTATCAACTCCTGATTTTGATAAGATGAATGAGGCTGCTGCGATACTGCTTGAATATGCCGACTTTACTAGCTTCAGTAAGTTGCACACCGATGTAAAAACGAATAATTGTAAGATATCTTATGCACAGTGGACTCAAAACGGAGATAGGTGGGCTTTTACTATCACAGCCGATAGGTTCTTAAGAAATATGGTTAGAGCAGTAGTAGGTACACTGCTTGATGTGGGACGAGGAAAAATGAGTGTTGGTGATATTAGAAGGGTGATAGAGTCTAAAGACAGGGGTTCTGCTGGTGCGTCAGCGTTACCGCAAGGGCTGTTTTTAACAGATATAGTCTATCCTGAGGAATTATTTATTAGGACGGTTTTTAAATAAACTGTTTCGGGTTTGTTTTAGTTTCGGATTCCAGATTCCAGATTCCAGGTTTTCCGATTGCTAACTGTTAACTGCCGACTGTTCATTGTACTACGGCCACACAGGCTTATCCTTCTCAATATCCCAGAATGTACCCCATTGAATCTCTGCCAGCTCATCATTGTCGAACCATAGATTGAGACTGTATTCAAAAACAGTCACCAGTTGCTGGTTTGGCTCTTCCTTGGTAGAGATATCTTCGATGTCGATATCGTTGAATCCAAACATCTCCAGTTTATCCAGTGCCTCCTGTAGAGTGTCTCCAATCAGCGATACATCTTCAATCACTGTATCTTCGTCACTAGTTGTTATGGTCAGAAGACTCCCGCCAAACTCATTGGAGAAACCAAAGGACATATTTAATTCGTCGTAATGCCACAACTCCAATGTATCCTCCTCTCCGGCCTTGTCAATACCAGATGGTTTACCTATCATTTTTTCAAGCTCTTTAGTTTTAATGCCCAGTTTTATGTCATCTATTCCGGTTCCCAAAATTATATTCATCTCTATTTTTTTAATTTCTTAATTAATCGACTCTTAAATTTCTCACAAAAACTTCTTCCTACGCAGCGACTTCTTTTCGGCGTGCTTATGTTTCGTTTCAAGACGCCTTCGAACTGCTGCCTTTGACGGTTTTGTGGGAACTCTTTTTTTGTTTCTCTGTAGTGCCCATTTTATTAAAGTGTAAAACTTGCTTATAGTCAACTGTTTGTTACGCAACTGCGACCTCTCCGCTTGAGACGTTATAATCAGTTCATTCTTTATGTTTATATGGTTTTTTAATCTGTTTAGAATTGTCTGTTTCTCATCATCAGAAAGAATTTTCGAATCTGATACGTTGAATCTAAGCTCTACCTTAGTCTCCACTTTGTTTACATGCTGACCTCCTGAACCACCGCTACGGGAGGTGGAGAAGAGAAACTCTTTGGAGAAGTCTCTCTCGGAAACTTTTATTTTGGAATGACTATACATTGCTTTGGTTATCAGTATTAAAAACTGACATGTCAGAGAGGGTATTCATTCTTTTGTTTGCCCGATAGTACATATACCCCAAAAAAGGGAGGAATAATAAAAGAAGCAATTGATGCCCTGACATCAAAATAAAATCATATAATCCGTGATAAAGAAAAGGATAGAAAAATGCGTTGATGATGTGCTTTGTACGGCCTTTAATATCAAATCTAGCCAATCCAAGATGGTAGCCCATCAGTATGCCGAAGATGGTATGGGCAGGTACAGCTGTTAAAGCTCTTGTTAACCCAACAGTCAATCCGTTTTCATTGGATAATACGTACATGAGATTCTCAATCAAGGCAAAACCCAATGATACAAATACTGCGTAGACTATACCGTCGAACCGTTCGTTAAACTCTTTGTTCTTCCATATTAACAGGTATACAGCAATATATTTAAAACCCTCTTCAAACAGTGCTGCAATAAAAAAAGCGGTAAAGAAAGCTGAAGGTATCTGGTTTAGTCCTGCAGGATTAATTACCATGGTCGCAACCTCTTCGGTGGTAGAGATAGGGAGTACAATCAGCACTCCTGCAAACAGACCTTTTAGTAGAAGGGAGAGTGGTTCTTTATCATATTTGTCGCGATAGTATACATAGAGTAAAATAATCAGAACGGGGGCAAAAGCGAGGATTAGCAGATTCATAGAGTAATATTTATTATTATAAAAATAGTGTTTAAATAACTATTTCAAAC
>JALVBA010000160.1 GCA_027010905.1 Marinilabiliaceae bacterium | reverse complement strand
CCATTAATCATTAACCATTAATCATTAATCATTAATCATTAATCATTAACCATTAATCATTAACCATTAATCATTAACAATTAGTACCTCACCTACTCACTCTCCCCGAAGCATCGCCTCCCATCAGTTTCTCAACTTCATCAACGGTTACCAAATTAAAATCTCCGTAGATTGTGTGTTTAAGGCATGACGCAGCAGTAGCAAAGTTCAATGCTTTCTGGTCGTCATTAAATGTGAGCAGGCCGTAAATTAGTCCGCCCATAAATGAATCACCGCCCCCTACACGGTCAACGATATGTGTAATCTGGTATGTTGGTGCTTTGTAAAGCGTTGTGCCATCGTAAAGTACACCCGACCATGAGTTGTGATTGGCATTAACCGAGCCGCGAAGCGTAGTTATCACCTTTTTAACTCTGGGGTATTGTTTCATTATCTGTTGCGAAACTGAAAGGTAGGCATCAGCATCAATATGACCACCTGTAACGCTAACGCCTTCCGGTTTAATTCCAAGAACCATCTCGGCATCCTCCTCGTTACCGAGAACAATATCACATCCTGCAACAAGTTCCGGCATCACTTCACTTGCTGATTTGCCATATTTCCAAAGGTTCTTGCGATAGTTAAGGTCGCAAGTAACCATTACTCCTTTTTTATTGGCAGCCTTTATTCCTTCGAGGCATACATCGGCAGCACCCTGTGAAACGGCAGGTGTAATACCTGTCCAGTGAAAACAGTCTGCACCTTCAAGCAGCTCGACCCAATCAATCATCCCCTTCTCAATTGTTGAAAAGGAGGAGTGAGCTCTGTCGTAAACAACTTTACTTGCTCGTGCCACAGCACCCGTTTCAAGGAAATAGATTCCCAGTCGTTCGCCACCTTTAACCGAGTCGGAGGTATCAACACCATGTTTTTTTAACTCCATCTCACAAGCAGCTCCTATATCGTTATTTGGAAGTCGTGTAACAAAGGAACTTTCCAATCCGTAATTTGCAACCGATACAGCAACATTGGCTTCACCACCTCCATACACTGCGTTGAAAGAGTTTGCCTGCGTAAATCGCAGATATTCCGGTGTTGCCAGCCGTAACATTATTTCACCAAATGTGATTACTCTCTTGGTCATATTTTTGGTTATCTGTTTATTTGATTATTTGGGGATTTATTAATCCTTTGTTAAAAATCAAAATAGTTTTTAGCATTATTGTATGATATATTCTCTACAAGTGGTTTAAGCAGAGATTCGTCATCAGGAATATTTCCTTTTTCAACCTCCTGCCCGATGAAGTTACAGGCTATTCGTCTGAAATATTCGTGCCGAGGGTAGGAGAGAAAGCTTCTGGAATCGGTAACCATGCCAACGAAGTGACCTAGTAATCCAAGTACTGACAGGTCGCGCAGATGTTTCTCCATCCCGGGCATCTGGTCAAGAAACCACCAACCGGCACCATACTGCACTTTAGCTGCTGTAGTGCCATCGTTAAAATTGCCGCACATTGTAATCATCATCTCATTGTCAGCCGGGTTGAGGTTATAAAGCAGTGTTTTTGACAGTTGATTAGAGTTGTCAAGCAGATTAAGAAATTGTGACATCTTACTGCTGTCAATAGAATTGCCAATTGAGTCCCAGCCGGTATCAGCACCCATCTCACGGAATTTTCGGTTATTGTTGTTTCGAAGTGCCCCCACGTGAAACTGTTGTACCCACCCGCGCTTATGGTTCATCCTGCTTAACTCAGCCATAATTGCAGTGCGGTATTTTTCCGTATCATTTTGTGATAGATCTTTTCCTGATAATGCTTTTTGGAATATTGAAGATACTTCGCTATTAGTATATGGTGCAAAATAGAAACGGTCAGGGCCACTGTCAGATAGTCGACATCCAACACTGTGGAAATACTCATGCCTGCTATCAAGAGCATCAACAAGTTTGCTGAATGAGTTAATCTCAATACCAGAAGCATCGCTTAACTTTTGCAGATAGAGGTTAAAGCTTTCCGGCTCTTCGGTCTTTAACACATTGTCGGCACGAAAAGAAGGCAACACTTTAATACCTCCGTTTTCCTTAATTGCTTTGTGATGTTCAAGTGTGTCAATAGGGTCATCCGTTGTACCAACCATCTCAACGCTCATCTTATTAAGTATGTTAAGAGTTGCGAATTCCTTTGACCGAAGCATTTCAGTAGCACGGTTGTAGATACTTTCAGCTGTTTGGGGCGAAAGTAGTTCATTTATGCCAAAGTATCGTGATAGTTCAAGGTGAGTCCAGTGATAGAGCGGATTCCCAACAGTATAGGGAACGGTCTCTGCCCATTTCATAAACTTCTCCTTGTCTGAAGTACCACCGCTACAATACTTTTCGTCTACCCCGTGTATACGCATTGCACGCCATTTGTAGTGATCACCTCCCAACCAAATCTCACCAATATTATCAAACTGGTGATTGTTTGCAATAGCCGCAGGGTTTAGGTGACAATGAAAATCAACAATTGGAAGCCCTTTAGAATAGTTGTGGTAGAGATATTTTGCGGTTTTGTTATTTAGTGCAAAATCATCATGGATAAATGTCTTGTTCATAATAGTGGAGATATTTATTTCCGTTAACGGACACGAAAGTACATATTATTTTTTTATCTACATGAGGATTATGATTTATTT
>JALVBA010000159.1 GCA_027010905.1 Marinilabiliaceae bacterium | reverse complement strand
TACAAAATTTAAAGACAAAAATAAATCCATTTGCAGGAATCTCATTAGTAAATCATCATTTTAATAAGTCTGGGCTTGGCCAACTAATTGATAATAAGCTTGAAATAAGGATTAAAACAATAGGCTATCAATATAGTGAGATATTCAGGAATTTAACAAATGTATTTCTTAGTGGTGGTGATGTAATAGAGGACATTAATAAAAACAAGCTAGTTAAAGCCAGGAGAGAGTTATGATTTTGATTATGATAATCAAATAAATGCTAACCACAAGTGGGATGCAAAATGGCCATTTTATTTATTTTAAAATTCGCTTGCGGATTAAAGGTAATTGAAGAACACTGATTTAAGAATTCCAATTAACCAAAAAAAATTGTAGCAATACCAATACGATAATAAACAAATGTAACACCAAACAGCTAATAAGACAAATGAAAAGAATAGGGTATCGCTTTTTTTACTTTAACAGATCTGTTAGTTTCTTATTAACCTTTTTTAACTTAGGAGTGATAACCATTGAACAGTAGGGCTGACTCTTATTATTGTTGTAATAGTCGGCATGATAATCCTCAGCCTGGTAAAACCTGCGATACTCCGTAACTTCCGTTACAATAGCTGAATCATAAATACCTGAACTATTCAACTTCTTAATTGCTGCTTCAGCTTCCTCCTGCTGCCGGGCAGTATGATAGAATATAGCTGAGCGATACTGAGTACCAATATCAGCCCCCTGACGATTTAAGGAGGTAGGATTATGCACAACAAAAAATACCTGCATCAACTCTTTAAATGAGACTTCATCAGGATTGTAAGTTACCTGAACCACCTCAGCATGGCCAGTGATTCCCGTACACACCTCCTTGTATGTAGGCGCCTCCTTTGAGCCTCCCATATATCCCGAAACAACACTCTCCACACCCCTGATACGCTGGAATGCAGCTTCAACACACCAGAAACATCCTGCACCAAATGTTACTGTTTCGCTCTTTTGAGCCTGAACACCTTCACTAGTCATAATTAGAACAATTAAAATATTAATCAATAATACTTTCATAAAAAATTGCAATAGAAACTCATACAAGATAAAATTAATAAATCTCTTTTTGTACATTTGACTTTTAAAAAAATCAAAAATGAACGGATACCCGCCTTTAGCTGAACGAATGCGCCCTAAAACATTGCAATATTATATCGGGCAGAAGCACCTTGTGGGCGAAGGTGCTGTTCTTCGTAAGATGATTGACTCGAGAACGATATCTTCAATTATTCTTTGGGGACCTCCCGGTGTGGGAAAAACAACTCTTGCCCGTATTATTGCCAATCAGCTGCAAAGGCCGATTTATGTTCTCTCAGCCGTAAGTTCAGGGGTTAAGGATGTCAGGGAGGCGATTGAGAAGGCTCGCAAAACAAAATTTTTCAACAGCCCCTCTCCTATTCTTTTTATTGATGAAATTCACCGCTTCAGTAAATCACAGCAGGACAGCCTCCTTAGTGCTGTTGAAGAGGGAGTTGTTACTCTTATTGGAGCTACAACCGAAAACCCTTCTTTCGAAGTTATCTCCCCTCTCCTCTCGCGATGTCAGGTGTATGTACTTAAACCTCTTGAAAAAGATGACCTGCTAGAACTTCTGGAAATTATTCAAAAAGCAGATGTTGTATTGAAAGAGAAAGAGATAAAACTTGTTGAAGATGAGGCTCTGCTACAGTATGCCGGCGGTGATGCCCGGAAATTTTTAAATATTATCGAGCTGCTTGTTAATGCTGAGGCCGGGAGTGACACTATTGAAATTTCAAATGAGAGTGTTACCTCTAACCTGCAACAAAATCCGGCTCAATACGATAAGAATGGTGAGATGCACTACGATATTATTTCAGCATTTATCAAATCCATACGGGGTAGTGACCCTGATGCCGCAGTGTATTGGTTAGCCCGAATGGTTGAGGGTGGCGAAGACCCCAAGTTCATTGCCCGTCGTCTAATTATTTCAGCATCTGAAGATATTGGTCTTGCCAACCCCAATGCACTACTTCTTGCAACAAACTGCTTTGAAGCTATCAATATGGTTGGATGGCCCGAAGCAAGAATTATCCTTTCGCAAACTACTATCTATCTTGCAACAAGTCCTAAAAGCAATTCAGCCTATATGGCAATCAAAAGTGCTCAGGAGTTAGTTCAGAAAACCGGAAATCTACCTGTTCCGTTACACCTGCGTAATGCACCAACTAAGTTGATGAAAAATATGGGCTACGGCAAATCATATAAATATGCACATAGCTTCCCCGGTAATTTTATTCAGCAGGACTATCTGCCCGAAGAGGTCAAAGAGAAAGAGCTCTATTCACCACAACAAAATCCCCTTGAGGCAAAAGTAAAAGAGCGACTGGACAGAATGTGGGGAAAAGAATAGATGGGGTTTCAGGTTTCGGGTTTGAAATCTAAAACATACAAATCCTTTAAAATTCATAATTCCCAAAGCCCTATTAATCTATAAGGCATAATACAAAAGCAGAACGAACAAACTTTTTAATATTTATCAGGTCGATTAGCATGTTACAGAGAAAGAAATTTTATAACCATGTGAAGGCATTACTTACATCTATTCAGGAAAGCAAATAAAGTTAATAAAAATTAACTACAAGCTATCCACTTTTTCAATT
>JALVBA010000158.1 GCA_027010905.1 Marinilabiliaceae bacterium | reverse complement strand
CATTGAAAGTATTTCGTGACCGTATTAAACGTGAATTGAATGATTTATCTATCGTATTGGCTCGCGAAGGTGCTGTGATATTAAATCAGAAACTACTTAAACAAAAACGTGATCGTAGCTGTTTTGCAGCGGGTGAAGCCATCACTGGGGATGGACTTAAGTTCGATAAAATCTATGTAGATTTTGGTGATGAGATCATTAATACCACCACGGGTTGGTTTTGGTTTGATTTGCGAACCAATTATTGTATCGCATATCGCTTAGCCAAAACTGAAAATACCGATTTGTTTCGCTTGGCCACTTATGATCTGCTTGCTATCTGTGCGCCCTTTTTAGCGCAGATAGATAATACCCGAGTGGCTGCTAATAAACTGATGACAGGGCAGGCACCAGGCAGAAGACGGTTTATTAATAAAGAGTCTGACCCACAGGGTTTGTTGTTAAAAGTTGGTATCACTCCACAATTTACCAACCCAGACCAGACACAATCAAATCCTGGTGTAAAACCAGCTGAAAGAATGTTCGGTATCGGTGGTATACATAGTGAAGTTGCTGGCAACCCCAAATTAAAGGGGCGTGGCTACTCTACGGCTACAGCAGTCCCTTTTGAAGAATTTGCCGAAATTGTCAAACAGGAAGTGCATCGCTTTAATGAGCAGCCCAATCGCCAAACTGATATTTGTCGTGGTGTTTTATCCTTCAAAGAGGCGTTTGACGAGTCTTATGCTAAATCTACTGTCCGCTTATTATCCCAGTCACAACGTGACTTATTCCTTTTGTTGCAGGAAAGGGTCTTTGTTAATACTGAACATGCCTATGTTGCCATTAATGCTGGGAAAAAGGGCAATAGTAAAAACCGATACTGGGATGAGGCTCTAAGTAAATATCGGAGTCAATATGTCATTGTTTATTATGATCCTGAAGATTTAAGCAAGGATGTTGGTGTTTTTCAAGAGGATGGCAGAAAAATCTGTACGGCTGAACATATTCCTAGTGAGGCATTTAATACGACAACAGGTGCGCGTGAATGGAGTAAGCGAGACAGGCGTATTAAGAAAAATATTAAGAAAAATTTGGAAGATCTTAACCGTATGAATGATTTGGAGATGGCTGAATTATATAAAAAAGTTGCAGTGCCTGATCATATTAAAACACCAAAACCAGGCATTGTTGGTCTGAACTTTAAAAATAAAGACAAGGTTATTGATGGTGAGTTTCAGGGTGAAGTCCAGCAACATGCTGAAGGACAGGAGTTTGAATCGGTGTTTGTGGAGCGGATGTCACAGATGCGCAAGAATTTTGGTAAAGATGAATTTTGAAAGATAACACATTGATAAAGTGACAGCTTTATCAATGCATATAAACGGTTTAACTAAAACAGTACAACAGGAGTATAGCAAATGTCAGAAGTAAATGAAACCCAAGCATCACCTGAATTGATTGAACAGGTGCGCAATGAAATGAGTCAGTCTGGATTGAGCCAAAATGATGCTGCCAAACAAATTGACATTAAAAACACCACGATATCGCAATGGTTACGGGGTATTTATCCTGGCGATAATGACAAAGTGAATGAAAAGGTTGCCTGCTGGTTGTCTGCCTGTGCAGAGCGCCGTGGTTCTATTGCCTCTATGCCTGCCCCTCCTGCTTGGGTAGAAACCCCCACGGCTAAAAAAATAAGTGCCACCTTCTCTTATGCCCAGATGGCGGGAGTGATGGGGATTGTCTATGGCGGTGCTGGGGTTGGTAAAACGGTCACCTCTAAGCATTATGCCAAATCTTACCCTAATGTTTGGCATGTTGAATTGATGGCGGACGCAGGTGGAAAACTGGAATGTGCGCGTGAAATCTGTGAGGTCATGGGGTTGACGGCTACCGGTAATGCCTCACAACTGCGCCGAGATATTGTCAGTCATGCTAAGGGTTCTCTGGGGCTTCTTATTATAGATGAAGCGCAATTTTTAAAGCCCTTATCACTGGAAATGATGCGTGGTATCTGGCGACAGGCTGGTATTGGCGTTGTTCTGGTGGGTAATGAGGTGGTGTATGCCCAACTCACGGGTGGGCAACGTGCCGCTAGTTTTGCTCAGTTGTTTAGTCGGATATCTAAAAAACAGCGGTTAAATAAGCCTTTAAAGGGCGATGTATTTAAGCTGGCTGATGCTTGGAATGTACAGGGTAAAAAGGAGCGCGACCTACTCTGGAATATTGCTAATAAAAATGGGGCCTTGCGGAGCCTGACAGAGGTCTTACGGCTTGCCAGTATGTATGCGGCTGATGAGGTATTGAGTGGAAAATTCATTAATGCAGCTTGGCAGGAATTGGGGGGTATGCAATGAAAGCGGATAAACGTCCTGTTATGAGCGCTGAAGAAAAACAGGTATTGAAAGGAAACCGGTTTCCAGCATCTGAAAACTTTATTGATCATAGTGGGCTGGTAAGAAATTTTGCTTATTTTTATCAACCTGTTTACGGCGGTGGCTTTATTGTTACAGCCAAAGAGACAGAGAAAAGTCGAGGGTGTTACGAGTTTGATATATTTTCTGGAAGAAAGATGAACCTGAAAGCCCATCCAATGAAGTTAATTGGTGAACTCAGGGCGAAAATTAGAAGACGCATAACAGTGCAGTATATACAAAAAAACGATAACGGCAGTATT
>JALVBA010000157.1 GCA_027010905.1 Marinilabiliaceae bacterium | reverse complement strand
AATGAAAACAGTTTTCCAGATTATTCTTACAATTGCTATTTTACTCTTGGGCTACCTCTGTTATGACAGTATCAATCAGCCAATTAAGTTTCAAAGACATTACAACAATAGAAAAGGAGCGGTTATTAATCGGCTTGAGGAGATTCGCGATGTTCAGGTAGCATACAAGTCGGTGTACAACAAGTATACCGGTAGTTTCGACACTCTTTTAACTTTTCTGAAGAATGATTCATTGCCATTGGTTAAAAAAGTTGGAAATTTAACTGATAGTATGATTGAGGCAGGCATAACTGAAACGAAAGCTCTGGCTCTTGGTATTATCCGAAGAGATACTATAAGAGTTGCTGTCGATGACTCTCTGTTTAAAGAGAGTTACCCTATCGATTCACTACCTTTCGTACCCTACTCAGGCGGTGCGAAATTTGAGATGGGTGCAGGTATTGTAGTTACAGGCTCAGGTGTTAAAGTTAATGTTTTTGAAGTTAAAACTCCTAATAATGTTTTCCTTAAAGGACTTGATAAGCAGGAAGTAATTAACTTAAATGATAAAGCAATTAAGTATGAGAAGTATCCGGGCTTGAAAGTTGGTTCATTAGAGGCTGCTAATAACAATGCAGGTAACTGGGAGTAAAAATCGTATTTATGTCATATATAGATGTAATTGACGATTCGTTCGATAAAAGTATTACAACATCTTATTTTTTGTCCATTCAGGTCTCCCTGAGTGGACTTTCTTTTTCTGTATTGGATCCTGTAAAAAATATTTATGTTCTTTTTAAATATATCAGTTTTGAGAAGCAGGATGTAAACTATTCACAAACACAGGAGATATTAATCACCAACCCTATACTAAATTATAATTACAAAAGGGTGTATGTTCTGTTTAATACCCCAAATGCCACAGTTGTACCCGGATCGTTATATAATTACCAAGAGACTAAGCAGACACTTCTATTTAGTTCGCGTATTGATGATGAACGGTTCAAAATTGAGAGTCAGAAGATAAAACTTGCCGATGCATGGAATGTCTTTGCAATCCCTAATTTTCTATACTACCTGATAAAAAATCAATACTCAAAAGTTGTATTCTTTCAACAATACACACCTCAGATAGAGGCGAACCTTCTGTCGGGAACAGTAACTACAGAGCCGATAATGTATATCAATATACAGAAGGAGATTTTCGATATTGTGGTTATGAAAAAGTACAGTCTGCTATTTTGCAATTCATTCAAATACAATAATCCGGAGGAGTTTGCCTATTTTGCTCTCAACAGCATCAAGCAACTTAATCTCGATCAGAAACAGCTTAGGGTTGTTTTAAGTGGTATTAAGTCGGGTAGTGACTCATACTTTCTGATGCTCAAAAAGTATCTGACCTCAGTTAGTATTATTCAGCCCCCCCAACATTTTGACTTTAGTTCCGGTTTTAAAGTTGTTAAGGTAGAGGAGTTTTATAACCTTTTTAGTCTTCCGTTATGCGTATAGTTAGTGGAGAGTTAAAGGGAAGACGGTTTTCGCCTCCGAGAAATTTCAAAGCAAGGCCAACAACTGACTTTGCCAAAGAGAACATCTTTAATGTATTGAATAATATTATTGATTTTGAAGATGTGGCAGTACTTGATCTCTTTAGTGGTACCGGCAGCATTTCGTATGAGTTTGCATCGCGTGGAGCTACCGATATTATTGCAATAGAGAACAACTACAAACATTTCAAATATATCTCAAAAACAGTTCAGAAGCTGAATCTTGAGGATCAAATAATTGTTTTTAAAAGTTGTGCTTTCAGATACATAAAAAAAACAACTGCCAGCTTCGACATAGTTTTTGCTGATCCTCCCTACGATATGAAAGAGGCTGAAACACTCCCCGAAAAAGTGCTAAAATCAGGTATCTTAAAACCGGACGGTATGTTTATCTTTGAACATTCCGATAAAAAAGAGTATTCCCACACCCCCAGATTCTCAGAGGTTAGGAAATATGGCAAAGTAAACTTCTCCATATTTAGGGTGTAACAGGAGATATAACACTCTACTCCGGAATAAGCTCCAACCTTTAAAGATCATCCCGAATAGACCTTCGGTATGGCTTCAAGCCAAGCCGACGGTGGCAATACCGAGGGCGTTTGTAAATCTCCAAAATACGAATAACCTATCAATTACCCAAGACGTAGCTTCGCTCTGCCATTGGGCTAAAATAAACTAGGCTTTCAGCCAGCTGTCTGGTTTATTCCTAACCCAGACGGGGTCAAATGTGAATAGCCACGGTGCAACCCGTGGTAAAAATCGTAACACAAACCCCCAACCCTGAAGGGGTTGAACAATTGGAACACGGTGATTGCCGACTGGATACCGATGTAAAACCTTTGTTCGTCACTGTTGGCGCGACATTATCCCGAAGTTTTCCTCACTCCACTTGGAGAGAGGGGAGTTGTTAGATTGAGGCTGCTTATTGTTGGGCTTCAGCCTCATTCAGACCACTCCCAGTAAGACCTTAACTACCGGTTATCAGAAATCAGGCAACCCCATTTTTAATATCAATCAAATCCTTCATTATTTCTGACAACTGCACTTTAGTTCCTTTAACACCAAATGAGTCGTGGAGCAGTTTGTATTTTTCATATATCTCGCGATACACTTTAGCTGCATTGGCATCGGGTGTGTAGATTCTATCTTTCAGGGTACAGCTTCTGTCCTGAAGCTCATTGTAGGTTACCTCACTCCCATAAGCTTTGCATGCCGCATGTGCACCCATCAAAGCAGCACCGAGAGCTACCGTCTCATCAATGGCAGCTACCTTCATTGGTTTGTTAATCACATCGGCATATATCTGCATAAACAGCCCATTCTTTTGAGCGATACCACCACAATTAACTACATCGTCGATTATCACATCCTGACTCTCCAACTCCTCAATTATTCTCAAAGCACCAAAAGCGGTTGCCTCAATTAGTGCACGGTAGATTTCAAAATCTTTTGTCTGGAGTGTCTGACCAAGAATAAGTCCGGTTAACATAGGATCCATCAAAACTGAGCGGTTACCATTATTCCAGTCGAGAGCCAGTAACCCTGTCTGTCCGGGCTTCAGTTCCGATGCTTTATCTGTAAGCTCCGTGTGTGTTTTGTTATTGTCCAGAACATTGGCGATATACCAGTTCAGGATATCACCCACAGCACTTTGTCCGGCTTCAATACCATAGAATCCCGGTAACACAGAGTGAGCAGCAACACCAGCCACACCCTTAATATCCGGATTTTTCATATCTATTTCGCCAAGTACCAAGTCGCATGTTGATGTGCCAATAATCTTCACCAGACTGCCATCCTTAATACCTGAACCTATTGCTCCTGCATGGGCATCCAGGACACCCATCGCAACAGGAATGCCGGCAGTCAGACCAAACTTATTAGCCCACTCACCCGACAAACTGCCCATTGTATCTTCAATAGACCGTGCCTCTTCAGGCAGAGTATCGGCAATACGAGTCAGGTCAGGGTTCAGCTCACTGAGAAACTCCTTGTCGGGGAATCCGCCCCACCTGCTGCTGTAAAGCCCTTTATGCCCGGCGGCACAAATATTCCGTTTTACACTTCTAGTATCCTTAACGCCGGTGAGCAGAGCAGGGATAAAATCGCTAAACTCAATCCATGTGTATGCAGCATCAAACACCGCCTTATCGACATTCAGGCAGTGCCACACTTTCGCCCAGTACCACTCTGAAGAGTATATACCCCCAATAGTACCAAGATATTGTGGACGAATCTGCCCTATAATTTTCGTAAGCTCCTCAGCCTCCTTGTAGCCTGTATGGTCTTTCCACATCCAGGAGTAGGCATTCAGATTATCCTTAAATTCATCAAGTTCAGCCAGAGGAGTCATATCCTGCGTAACCGGAATGGGCGTTGAGCCGGTGGCATCTACCCCAATACCTGCAATTGATGCCATGCTGATACCGGAAGCTTCATTCTCTTTCTTACTCTTCCCAAGAGCTATCTCCAACGATTTAATATAGTCCATCGGGCTTTGACGTGCCAGCAGACTCTCTTTCTCTGAAATATACACACCGTTAACTCCTCCTATGTATGCCTGTTCAACAGTGTTAAGAACCTGGCCACTCTCAACCTCCAGAGTAAGTACCCTTACCGAAGATGAGCCAAAATCAATTCCAAGTGCTAATCTATCCTCCATAATATTATAGATTTATTGGCTATATTCTATTTAGGGATAGAAAATTTATAGATATCACAAATTCATAATACTTTTTGTGTCCCTTAATTCCGTTTTCCAATTTTGCATTACAATTTATATAGCACAAAAATACAAATAATATCTATCCTATCTTATTAATCTGGCGGCTAAATAATATGATTTTAAAGTTATCTAATATCAAATATATTTTCCTTGTTGATCACCTTATTAACCGTTTCAAAAAAACAATAAACCGTTGAACATTCATTGTTCCTTCATATGTCATAAACCTCACCTTTCCTTGATTTGTTTGCAAGATTTCGCAGTGTATAATATATTGGAGAAAAAAAGTGTGATTTATTATTGGCTTTTCATTTAAAACATACATCTTTGTATTAGGCTGTATTTGTGAATTTTTAATAATTTAACCTGACAAAAATTTAAAATTATGAATAATTTCTTCGAAGGGATGTCGTCCCTTGAGCAGACCTATTGGATAATTGCAATACTTGGCTCTGTTATTTTTGTAGTGATTTTTGCCCTTACTTTTATTGGGGGCGGCGATACCGACATGGAAGCAGACCTCTCAGACCTGAATGGTGATGATGGTGGAGTGGGATTTCAGTTTTTCACATTTAAAAATGTGATCGCTTTCTTTACAATTTTCGGATGGACAGGAATTGTTTGTGTCGACAATCAACTATCATCCACAGTTACAATCATTGTCTCTGTTATTGCCGGATTACTTATGATGGTTATTACCTCACTGCTATTTCTCTGGATGGGTAAGATGGCGGAATCGGGTACTCTGAGAATAAAAAATGCCATTGGAGTTGTTGGAGAGGTATACCTCCCGATTGGAGCCAACCGTTCGGAGATTGGGAAAATTCAGATTAAGGTACAGGGCAGTTTGCGTGAGCTGGAAGCCATCACCGACGACAATGAGGAATTAGGTACAAACACAATTATAAAGGTTCTGGAAGTGGTGAGCGAGGAGCTCCTTCTGGTTGAAGAATTATCCAACTAACATTAATAAACCAAATAAAAATGATTAATTCTATTCTCTTTCAATCTCAGGCAGCCTCATCAGGCGTTATGCTGGTAGCTGCCGTTGTTCTAATTATTGTTGTCTTTATCTTCTCTATGTTCAGAAGATATAAACGCTGTCCCTCGGATAAGATTCTGGTGGTATATGGAAAAACAGGTGGGCAGGAGTCTGCCAAGTGTGTGCATGGTGGTGCCGCTTTTATCTGGCCTATCATTCAAGATTATGCCTTTTTAGATCTGACTCCAATATCTATTGAGGTTAATCTGATTAATGCACTTAGTAAGCAAAATATCCGTGTGAATGTTCCTTCACGCTTTACAATCGGTATATCTACTGAGCCGAGTGTAATGCAGAATGCGGCCGAGCGTCTGTTAGGTCTGTCGTTAGATTCGGTGCAGGACTTAGCTCAGGAGATAATTTTTGGTCAGCTGCGTCTGGTTGTTGCATCAATGGATATTGAAGAGATTAATACCGACAGGGATAAGTTCTTGTCTCACATTACTCATAGTGTTGAAATCGAACTGAAAAAAGTAGGTTTAAAGTTAATTAACGTAAACATTACCGATATACACGATGAGTCAGGTTATATTGAAGCTTTAGGAAAAGAGGCTGCTGCGAAAGCAATTAATGATGCCATTATTTCGGTTTCTCAAAAGGATAGAGATGGAGCAATTGGTCAGGCTAAAGCGGTACAGGATCAGAGAGTGCAGGTAGCTGCTGCAAATGCAAAAGCAGTAGAAGGTGAGAATACTGCCAAAGTACAAGTTGCCAACTCAAATGCCGACAGAAGAGCCCGTGAGGCGGAAGCCGAAAGAGTTGCTAATGCATCGGAGAAGGTACAGGCTGCAAAAGCACTGGAAGAGGCGTATGCCGCAGAGAAACTTGCTGAGAATGCCCGTGCTCAACGCAAAGAGGCCGAGCAGGGAGCTGATATAATTGTTCCGGCTCAGATTGACAAAAAGAAAATTGAGATTGACGCAGAGGCTGAAGCTGAACAGATAAGACGAATTGCCAAGGGTGAGGCTGATGCTATCTTTGTGAAAAAAGAGGCTGAAGCGAAAGGTATGTTTGAGATACTAACCAAGCAGGCACAAGGTCTGGAGCAGATTGTTAAAGCAGCCGGTGACGATGCAAAAGATGCCGTACTGTTGCTGGTTGCCGACAAGCTGCCTGAGTTGGTTAAAACACAGGCCGAGGCAATTAAGAATATTAAAATTGATAAAGTTACCGTTTGGGAGAATGGTACCGGCAAAGATGGTAAAACCTCTACCTCTAACTTTATCTCAGGAATGTACAAAGCTGTTCCTCCTCTGCAGGAGATGTTTAACATGGCCGGAATGCAACTACCAAACTATCTGAAAGGTGAAAAGGTTGAAAAACCTGAAATTGAAACAGAAGTAGGTAGTAAGAAGAAAAAGAGCGGTGACGAAAAATAGAAAGCATATACAAACATAGTGCCCCCAACGAAAATAAAAGTGAATGGCAACAGGGCATCCGTGGTATGAATGTAACAATTACCACCCAACCTATCAACTTCCCTCTCTCCATCTTGAGAGAGGGAAAGGGAGTCAGGAAACCTCCTTTGACGATTGAATGTCCCGACCGATAAAACGATCGTTCGTAGAACATTCGAGCGTTAAGCTGTTCTTCATTTGACGAATCGAAGTTCTGGATTGGAAAAATCGTCAACGTGACTTGTAGCCATACCGACGGTTGGCATATTACTATTTCAAACGTTTTATCGTTATGTATGGATAATATCTATTTCATCAAATACTCACTCATTCCTGCAGCGGCCTGACGGCCATCACCCATAGCAAGGATTACAGTTGCTCCTCCTCTTACGATATCGCCACCGGCAAAAATATCCGGAATTGAAGACTGCATCGTCTCCTCATTTACAACTATTGTACCCCAACGTGTAACCTCCAGCTCGGGAAGTGCAGCGGGAATTAGTGGATTTGGAGAGACTCCCACGCTAACAATCACTGTATCAACATTAATAAAATACTCCGAACCCTGTAACGGAATAGGTCTACGTCGACCGCTGGCATCTGGTTCTCCCAACTCCATCTTCTGAACTCTCATCTTATTAACCCGCCCCTTTTCATCGGCAAAATACTCAACAGGAGTATTCAGGTTCAGAAACTCAATACCCTCCTCCTGTGCATGTTTTATCTCCTCTACACGCGCCGGCATCTCCTCCATGGAGCGTCGGTATATTATCATAGCACGCTCGGCACCAAGCCGTTTGGCAGTACGCACGGAATCCATTGCAGTGTTTCCTCCACCAATAACGGCTACATTTTTACCTTCAAGCAAAGGTGTGTCACTGTCGTGCTCCGCAGCCTTCATGAGGTTTACACGCGTGAGATATTCATTCGAACTCAATATCCCTAAGTAGTTCTCGCCCGGAATATTCATAAATCGTGGTAGTCCGGCACCACTGCCAACAAAGAAGCCCTTAAACCCTTCGTCACGCAAATCGTCAATAGAGGCTGTTTTACCCACAATAAAATCCGTTTCAAACTTAACTCCCATTTTCCTTAGCCCGTCAATCTCCACATCAACAATCTCATTGGGTAGTCTGAACTCAGGGATACCATATTTTAGCACTCCGCCTATTTCGTGTAGAGCCTCAAAAACTGTAACGTCATAACCCAATTTAGCCATGTCGCCGGCAAAAGCCAGACCTGCAGGGCCTGAGCCTACAGATGCCACTTTAATACCCTTTGCCTCCTCAATTTCAGGCACAGACATATCGCCAGACTCTCGCTCATAGTCGGCTGCAAATCGCTCGAGATGACCTATTGCAACAGCTTCTCTGCCCAGCTTCACCTGATAAAAACAGCGCTCTTCACACTGCTTCTCCTGAGGACAGACACGTCCACAAACGGCCGGAAGCGTACTTGTCTCTTTCAGTACCTGTGCCGCCTCGGCAAAATTTCCCACTTCAATCTTCTTAATAAATTTCGGGATGTTAATCTCCACCGGACAACCAGTGATACAGGTTGGATCAGGACAGTCGATACATCGGTGTGCTTCAGCTACAGCCTGAATACTTGTCAACCCTTTGTTAACCTCCACGTCTGACTTAATTCGCACATCCGAATCCTCTTCATTCATCGCAATGCGGATAAGCCCCAGACGATCCTTATTTTTTATATTCTTACGTATTTCAGCTCTCCACTCCTGACTACGTTCTTCTTTTAAATACTCTTTCGATACAGACATTTGATCTATTTTTTCAGTTTTGCGGTATACTCTTCAAAAGCTTTATGTTCTTCCTCTTTATATCCATTCAGACGTAGCAGCATCTCATCAAAATCAACCTGATGAGCATCAAACTCCGGCCCGTCGATACAGACAAATTTTGTTTTGCCACCAACAGAAATCCGGCAAGCTCCACACATTCCTGTGCCATCAACCATAATAGTATTCAGGCTGGCAAGTGTGGGTACACTGTATTGTTTGGTTGTAAGTGCGGCAAACTTCATCATTATGGCAGGGCCAATAGCAACCGAGAGGTCGACCTGCTCACTCTCAATAACTTTTTTTATACCATCGGTAACAAGACCTTTAGTACCATACGAGCCATCGTCAGTCATTATGATAACCTCATCGGAAAACTCTCTCATCTGCTCCTCTAAAATAATCAGCTCTTTACTGCGGGCAGCAAGGATAGTAATCACCCTATTACCTGCTTCCTTAAAAGCCTCTACAATAGGAAGAAGAGGTGCGACCCCTACCCCACCACCACAGGCCAACACCGTGCCCACCTTCTCGATGTGTGTTGCTTGACCAAGCGGCCCCACAACATCAGTAATAAAATCACCCACTTCGAGAGAAACCAGCTTATCGGATGATACACCCACAGTTTGCACTACCAGAGTAATAGTTCCATCTTTAACTGAAGAGGAGGCGATAGTAAGGGGTATCCTCTCCCCTTTCTCACCTACCCTCACAATTACAAAATGACCCGCCCTTCTTGCTTTTGCAATACGTGGTGCATCTAACACAATCTTAACAACATTATCGGAGAAGTACTCTTTCTCAACAATTT
>JALVBA010000156.1 GCA_027010905.1 Marinilabiliaceae bacterium | reverse complement strand
GTTGCCAATATGGGTGATATGATTTTTAAGGGTAAGGTTGACGAAACAGAGGTTGGAAAAATCAGAAAGGGGATGGATTTGTGGCTAACTATTGGTGCTTTGGAAGAGGATACCTTTAAAGCTGTTTTGGAATATATCGCACCAAAAGGAGTTGAGGATAATGGAGCTATTCAGTTTGAGATTAAAGCCGATGTGAGCCTAAAGGACAATAAATTTATTCGTGCCGGATACAGCGCCACTGCCGACATAGAGCTGGAGCGTAAAGATAGTGTACTGTCGATAAATGAAAAGCTGCTACAATTTTCAAACGACACAACCTTTGTTGAGGTTGAGGAGGGCGAGAAGGACTTCAAACGACATGACATTAAAACCGGTTTGTCTGACGGCATAAATGTTGAGATTTTAAAAGGATTGACTAAAGATGAGAAGATTAAGATACCATTGTAAAAATAGAACTATGTTACGAAAAACAGTATATTCCATCACCCTGCTTCTATTCACTCTTATCTCTGCCAATAGTCAGGACACCGCAAAAGTATGGTCTTTGGAGGAGTGCATCTCTTATGCTTACGAAAATAATATTACCATTAAGCGACAGGCTCTAAACAACCGGTATCAGGAGAATACGCTAAAACAGAGTAAGCTGAACCGCCTCCCCGACCTAAATGCACAAATGGGGTATAGCTTTAATTTTGGCTATACCTGGATTCAGCAGGAGGCACAAAATGTGGATAGAAACACCCGTTCATTTAACACCGGAATAGGAAGTAATGTGTCGGTATTTAACGGGATGAATCTGAACAATACAATTAAAAAGAATCAGTCGGATTTGCAGGCTGCATTGCAAAATACTGAAAAGATTAAAAATGACATTTCACTACAGATTACCGGACAGTATCTTCAGATTCTTTTTGACAAAGAGCTTTTAACGGTAGCCCAAAATCAATATAAAACAACAAAGCTGCAAATTGACAGAACGAAGAAGCTTGTTGATGCCGGCAAATTAGCCAGAGGAACGCTTCTTGAGATGAAATCGCAGGCTGCAAAAGAGGCTCTGAACATAACAATGCAGGAGAACAACCTCTCCATATCACTCCTGAACCTGGCTCAGCTGCTCGACCTTGAAAACACCACAGGGTTTGATGTTGTGTCGCCCGCAATACCGGAAACAGAGGGGGATCTTCCGGAGCAACCCGATGTTATCTTTTTAACTGCTCAGAGTATTATGCCTCAGATAAAGGGTTCGGAGTATTCGCTTAAAAGCTCCGAGTATGAACTTAAAATGGCTAAGGGTAATTACTATCCTCAGCTGAACCTTAACCTTAGTATGGGAGCAAATGCCAACTGGCTTAATGACGACCCCAATAATTACAACAGACCTCTTTGGAATCAACTGGGGTCAACCCGGAATTATTACGTAGGTGCCTCACTGAGGATTCCTATCTTTAATAAGCTACAGGTTCGTAATGGCGTAAACAATGCCATGTTAGGTGTTGACGATGCACGATTTAAGCTACAGCAGGAGAAACTCGATTTACGCAAGGAGATACAGCAGGCTTACGCCGATGCGTTGGCTGCATTTAAGAAGTATCAGTCGAGCTACGATGCCGTTGAGTCCTTTCGGGAATCGTTACGTTACACCGAAGAGAAATTCAATGTGGGAATGGTTAATTCGGTCGACTACAGTGTTGCCAAAACAGACTACTTAAGAGCTCAGTCGAATCTACTGCAGGCAAAGTACGAGTACCTGCTAAGGATGAAAATCCTCGACTTCTACAAAGGATTGCCTCTGACAATGTAGGGAGTTGATGCCTGAGGATATTCAGTCGTAAGGCAGGATTAGCATGGGCTTATCCTGTTTCTTATTTTAGTAATCAAAACTTAAAAGGACTACAAACTTTCGCAATAGCACCCGGAATAAACTAAAGGCAACTTTTTCCTGTAATTATTCTAATTTCTTGTCAATATTGGTTTTAATGGCATAATTGCTCATTTCAAAACAGACACGACCTAGTAATATTGCAGGATTAATCTTATACTTTTCTCCCACATAAACTATTTTATCATCATCAAAGGGAAGATAGTTTTTTAGGATATCATTCCAACAATCATTTGAGATTAACGTCTCTTGTGCAAATTTGTCTGCCTCTGACTCGAACTTGTCAGGTTTGGTCTTTACTGTTAAATCCAAAAAGCTTTTATCCTTATTGTTTTTTAGATGTAATTCGATATGAGCAATTTCATGCATCAATGTGAAAGCAAAGTTGTCAATTCTATTGTGTCTCAATGTCAAAGCAATTGCAGGATTATTCCCTGACCAAAATGAAAAACCATCAACCGGTGTTTTTTCTAACTTTGGAATCAACACGAATTTAACTCCATACTGACTCAGGGTTGACTTTACATTCTCAATTGTGTTATTATTTTCAAAGAAAATACTATTCAACTCTTTGCATAATTGACCTGTATTATCATAATTAAATGTGTTGACATTTTGATTTTTCGCTTCGTGTAATGCTAATGAACTCCATGCAAACATATTCTTTTCGTTAACTTGCAGCTTCGTTGATTTTCTGAAAAATGCAAATTTGCTCCTTGCATATGTTGATACTAGATCATCAACAGTATTAATATCGTAAATTTCTTTAATTGCAGGAATATCATGATTAAGATTGTCATTTATAT
>JALVBA010000155.1 GCA_027010905.1 Marinilabiliaceae bacterium | reverse complement strand
CTGATGAACCGTTTTTTTGACGTGTTCGGGATTAATCCATACTATGCTAAAAATAAAAAGAGATTGGACAAACTATTGTATTTTGGTACTATTGCCGCTTAAGTTTATAACGGAGTATTGAAGTAAAAAGGAAAAAGTAAAAAGTAAAAAGGAAAAAGGAAAAAGTGCTTAACCATACAACCATACAACCATGAAGTCATTTAACCATGAAGCCCTTTAGCCCTTTAACCATATAACCATTTAACCCTGTAACCCTGTAACCATATAATACAATGAACAAGATTATAAAATATACAATCATTTTAGCAGTTACAATGGCAGCTCTTGTCTCATGCAATGATACCGACAAGACTAAACGCAGACGTTATATTTCGCAGGAGACTCTGATGAATGTTAATAAGAAGCTTGTTAATAGCGATGTTGCTAAAATTAAGCGGTATATCGACTCATTGGGTGTGGATGTTAAAACAACACAGACAGGCCTTTGGTATTGTATTAGTAAGAGTGGTGAGGGAGCCAATGTACAGAAGAGACAAATTATCACCTTGAAGTATAAATTGTCGTTGCTGGACGGAACGGAGTGTTACAATTCGGATCGTGACGGATTAAAGGTTTTTGAAGTGGGGCATGGTGGTGTTGAATCGGGTCTTGAAGAGGGTGTATTGATGCTTAAAAAAGGGTCGAAAGCCATTTTTATTCTGCCTCCTTATCTGGCACACGGGTTGTTAGGTGATGATAATAAGATACCTGCACGTTCGTCAATTGTTTATGATGTTGAGGTTTTGAGTATTGAGTAAAAATGATTTCCTTTGTGCTTTACAAACAAGAGTATGAATTTAAGTATTGAATGATTATGAAAACAGTGTTTAAAGCGGTAATTATTATTTTCTTGATGGTAGTTACCCTATTTACATCTTGTAAAAAGACTAAAATAAAAAGTCCTACACAGCTTTATGCCGAAGAGATGGAGCTGTTGGAGAGATTCAAAGAGACACAAACTTATAAAGATTGGTTTACTGAGGCTGAACTTTCTATCGATTCGAGTGAAGCCAAGGGAAGCTATAAAGGGTTGGTCTATTTCCAGCTTGAAAAAGGTGTTGGCGATACTGTATTGAAAAGTAAAAGAGTTGGGATCAGATATATAATGTACTATATTTTAGATTCAGTAGGTGCGAAAGAGCCATTTTTAGGAAAGGCTTTTTCCAATGTAGATGCTGCTGATCCAATAGTTTATACTGTTGGCCAACCATCACGTCAGTCAAGAATTTATGTTGGGTTGGATTACGGTATACGTTATATGAATGCCTATGGAAAAAGTCGGATTTTGTTTCCTTCTACAATCGGTGGTAATGATTATTATTCAAAAGTCATTGAGGTCGAAATTTCATACATTGGGAGATAACCTCCCAATAAAGCAGAACTTGTTCAGATTGAAATGAGTTAAAGACCACTCTATGATATATGGATAGTTTTTGTTTTTGACGCAACCTATTACTGAAAATCACATCTTTAGTAAAACTGATTTTGTATGAATAGCGTGAAAAAAATAGTTTTTTTGATTTTTATTACTCTCTCATCCTGTATGGATGATTTCAGAGAGTCGGATAATTATTATTTAGACCTTGCCATAATGAATCATGAGGGAGATAACTATCTTATCACTACCGATGCCGGTGTGAAACTCATGACTAAATCACTACCGGTTGAGATTGATTTTGATGATAATGTCAGGGTCGATGTCAGATATAAGCTCTTAAGCCCTGTTGATACAAGTGAGGGTTTTTCGTACTGGGTCGATGTTGACGAGATAGGAGAGATCCTTACCAAGGAGATTATTACCATTAATGATGAAAACAGAGACTCTTTGGGAAGTGCTCCGGTGAAGTTTTATAATGTATGGATTACTCAGGATTATCTTACTGTTTACCTCTCCTTTTATGCCGGAACAGAAACACACTATTTCAATCTCACTTTTGATGAAAAGGAGCAAGCCAACAACGATACAATTCTGCTCACATTCAGGCATCAGGATAACGGTGATGTTCCTCGTCAGTACTACACCGGATATATTACATTTAAACTTAACACACTTCGAGCTCCGCAGAAAACCAAGAGAGTTATAAATTTCAGGGGTAGAGAGTATGATAATGTCGACTACCTTCTTGAAGATTTGATCTATACCTATTAAATGTGTAAATATTAATTTTAAGTGCTACAAGAAGTTGTCATGTATTACTGATTCTATTGATTAATATCGTAAATGAAAGATATTTGATTATCAATATTTATTAGTTGACAAATCACATGGAAAGTGCGAATAGAAATAAGCCTTGACTTTTTTTGTTACTTTTTTGTAGACAAAAAAGTAAGGTGTATAGAAAGGTATTCTAAATATTTAGGTAATCATAATTCTATTCTTGACTCCGCTCAAGAACCATCAAAACCCTATCCCTCTTGATTTTTGGAACTCCTTTGGCCAAAAATGGCACCAAGAGAATGATTAATTGTAGTCAGCACTTCAAAATAATATTTATCCCCCTATATTTTATCATCGTAGTTTTAGGCTTAATAGACAATATTTAGGCTCAAAATGTCTGTAATGCTTATTATTGTTGTCTTTGAAGTAAATCAAAGGTTATGAACAAAAAAAATGCATTTATTGTAACAGTACAATTACTAAAAAAAATGG
>JALVBA010000154.1 GCA_027010905.1 Marinilabiliaceae bacterium | reverse complement strand
GGAACAAAACTTGTTTAATTTGTCACTAAATTATGAAAAGTTAAACTATTAATTGAAACCGCCACGTGCGAGAGCATGCGTGGTGGTGTGAGAGGGCGGGGGAGTAATCCCCCTACCTACTCGATTTTTCGTAGGTGAAATCATTGGAGCAATGAATCAAAAGTCATATTCAACTATTTTCAAGAAATATATCCATAGGCATAAAATTACTAATTTAATGCCCGGAGATAACCTGAATGATATTGGGATGGTTATTGTGATTCCTGCTTTTCTGGAAAAAGATTATATCGAACACTGTTTGCAATCTCTGATTAATGCTGATGTTACAGCAACCAAGGTAGGGGTGATAGTGGTTGTTAATAGCTCAGAAGAAGCATCTGAAGAGATAGTTGCTGAGCAGGAAGAGCTCTACAGGCAAGTGTCAGATTTTGCAGTAGAGAATAGTTCTCGGCAGATAATTATTGCTCCATTAAAACTATTCAATATTAAAAGAAAGCATTTTGGAGTGGGCTATGCACGAAAGGCCGGAATGGATCAGGCAGTGCTTAAACTATACGATTCAGGCAGGTTGAACGGTGCTATTGTTTCACTTGATGCAGACAGTACAGTTGCTTCAAATTACTTTAAAAAGTTAGATGCCTATTTTGACGATGATGATAATTCGGGGTGTAGTATCCGGTTCGAACATCCTCTTGAAGGCAGCCTAATGCCTGAACTTTACGATGCCATGGCTCAGTACGAGCTACACATGAGATATTATAAACTTGCACTTTCAGAGACAGGATTTCCTTATGCTTTTCATACTGTGGGTTCAAGTTTTGCATTGCGGGCTACTCAATATGTAAGAGCCGGAGGTATGCCTAGCAAGCAGGCCGGAGAGGATTTTTACCTTATTCAGAAAGTTGTGCAGATGGGAGGTTATGGAGAGTTGAATGCTACCTGTGTCTATCCCTCGGCACGGCCATCAGCACGAGTCCCTTTCGGGACTGGTCCCTCGGTACGCAGGATGGTTGAGGATAAATCGGAGTACACAACCTATAATCCTGAAGCTTTTAATGACATAAAAAAACTGTTTGACATCTCAGAATTTCTCTATAAAGTTTCACTCTCAGTGCTTGATGTTTACATAGCAAGTATGCCTGAAAGATTAAAGGATTTTTTAATTCAGAATGACTTTCTTAATGAGGTGGTTGCTCTGAGTAAAAATTGTGCTTCACAAAAAGTTTTTAATAGACGTTTCTTTGAGCTTTTTAATGCATTTAAGGTGGTAAAATATCTAAACTATGCTCATGGTACAAGGCTGCAAAAAATACCTATTGCCAGAGCAGCTAGGCTATTGCTTGATGAGATTAATGCTGAGATACCTGAGTTTGCTGATACAAAAACATTACTTAAGGTTTTTCGTGAGATTGAAAATATCTGATAGTATTAATGGTACTCCTTGGTGTATGACAACAGAAGCGTTGCGTAAATAATAGTTCTAATTGGCTTTGTATAGGTGTATGTTTTCAATAAATAACACAGAGGCACAATAGTTAATATATATAGCAGATGATTAACATTTAGTCTACCGTCAGTAAAAAAATGAACAATAATTACACCGGTGGTACTGCTGATTTCTCTGAATATTTGCACGAATTACAATTCAATAATATATTTTTGCACTCGTATGAAAAAAACAACAGTAATCTACATATTAGTCACCCTTTTGGTGTTACCTAACTTAGTCATATCTCAAACTAAGGAAACCATATTGAAAGATAAACCCAGAAATGGTGAAGGAGTCTACAGTTTTCTAAAAAGACACAACCTCTCGTACAGTGAATGTGGGAAGGAGTTTTTAGAGCTCAATAAAGATAAATTAGGGAAGAACAACTCTCTGTTAATACATCACGAATATATTCTACCTGCAAATAAAAACATTAATATAAGTCCCCTGTTTGGAGATAAATATAGAAAAACAGAAATCACATCACATGAACTAAAAGGAGCAATAATATATCTGGTGAACGGACATGGAGGCCCTGATCCCGGAGCTTCGGGCAAGTATGGCACACACACAATGTACGAAGATGAGTATGCCTACGATATTGTCTTAAGATTAGGAAAGAACCTTATTTCAAAGGGAGCCACGGTGCATATGATTATTGAGGATGCGAATGACGGCATAAGAGACAACAACTTTTTAACATACGACAATGATGAAACTTGTAATGGTAAAACAATCCCTTTGGATCAGTTAGAACGATTAAAGCAACGTACTAATGAAATTAACAGGTTGTATAAAAAGGATAAATCATTATATAAGCGTTGTATTATCATACACCTCGACAGTAGGAGCAAAAGAAAGCAGATTGATGTGTTTTTTTATCATGCTAAAGGTAGTAAGAAGGGAAAGGAGATGGCAAACACAATCAGACAAACCTTTGACAATAAGTATAAAAAACACCAGCCACGTAGAGGTTTCTCAGGAACTGTAAGTAGCCGAGATCTCTACATATTACGCAAAACTAATCCGGCAGCTGTTTTTATTGAGTTAGGAAATATTCAAAACTATAGAGATCAACAGCGATTCATTGACGAAAATAACAGGCAGGCTTTGGCAAACTGGCTTACCGAAGGGGTAATTAAAGATTTCAATAGCCATAAAAGAAAATAAATTACTATTTTTGAACCTATTTTTTCACACAATATAGATAAATAT
>JALVBA010000153.1 GCA_027010905.1 Marinilabiliaceae bacterium | reverse complement strand
GGAATATATGTATTGGTATAAAGTGTTTTGTATCCATTGCTCTCCAACTCCTCCCATAGTTTGTAGCGAATAATATCGTTGCGCGTAACTTTTGTTATTCCAAAATCAGATTGTAGAAGCTTTCTTATTTTATCGTGCCTTGCTGTAGCAGCATTAATATTTTTTGTCATTGCCTCCCTCTCTTTGGCACTCTTCTTTAGCTCACGAGCCAATTCAACCCTAACCTCATCCGGCTTACCAAGTTCTTTATCCTCAATAATAGCATTTACAACATTAACAAGCTGATTCAATATTTTTTCAACCACCGGATTACGCAGTGAATTTTTGGGCAGTAGTTGTAGTCTATTTTTCAATTCTCGCGTTAGTTGTTCTTCGGCAGTAAGAGATGACGAGTGGTTGTAATTTGCAAAACCACACGCTGTGTCATACCTGTTTCCCTCTTTCAGATAAGGTAATATTTTACGTATTGCTTTACTTGAGAGTCCACCATAATCGGCCTGTAGTTTAACATTTGAAATTACTCTGGCATACTCAGGTTCAAAACCAAACTTGCTTTTTAACGCTGCTATTAATTTTTCATCTCCCGTTCGTGAATTGTCACCTTCAAAAGAGTAAAGCAGGTGCCAAAGTTGTAAAATGGGTTGCTTGTCAAATTCATCACCCTCTTTTTCAACATCAAAAAGAAGAATCTCCTGATTAATATTTAGCTCTGCAAATTTTGAACTTACGATATCATTTATTTTACCCGCGCTCAATTTTTTAAAATCGTACTCTTCACCCTCTAACTTAAGAATCTCCTGATAAGCGCCATACAACCCTGCATTAGTCCTATTCCCTTCAACCTCTTTGTAGTTCAGTTCATACTCCTTAGGCTTCTTAACCAATATTTTCAAAACATCAGAACCGGTAAGCTTCTCTCTAATGTTGAGTTCCTCAAAAAGTATCTCCTTTAATTCTTGCTCAATCTCATCGTTTTTGTAAATCTTTTTACTCTGTGTATGTTTAATTTCAAGATTGTTAATTATCTGCCAGATTTTAAATTCCTGAAAAAGAGGAGATGATTTTGGGATAACTTTATGATATTTTTCAAATTCACAACTGCTTATTAAATGTTTTTGAGACTTTAATCTCCTTTGATAAAAGATTACTACATCCCGTATCTCTCGTTTTAGTTCATCGGTTAATTCAGGATGAAACGCTCTCTGCATCTCCCAAATTATTTCAAACTCATCCAAATAGTCCTGTCGATAAAAGACCTGATTTTTAAGTCTCGCATGTGAATTGTTTCTAACCTGACTAAAGAGATACTCTCCAATAGTTTGTTTGTTAAAATATAGCTCTTTACTCCTGTCACTAATTGCTCCCAAATAACCACTTGAGGCATTAATGTTGTTATTAATCTCTACAATTACATAAGCCACCTCTTCAATTGTCAGCTGTTTTGAAATCGCATCACTCCGCCATTTGTAAGCCTTTGTTTTTACTTCGTCACGTTTACCTTTATTCTCAGCAGTATATATCCCATACCTGCCCAAAAATATTTTCGATGTAGCCAACTTTCCTCTGCCAACGAGTTGTTCTTTAAAATCATCGGTTAAGATATCGCTATAGAATGGCTTTTGAAAACTCCAAACCTTATCCAACTCTTTTTGCAAGTCTGAACGATAAAAAGCAGGAACATTTTTCTTTCCGGCCTGCAATAATGCATACACATATTGCCCCGGAGTCAAATCTTTCTCATAAAGCTCCTTTGCAATATCCATACCGTCAACTGCTGTACCCTCATCATCGGATTGGGCTTTACGACTACTTTTATACCCACGCTTTTTATTTATCATCAAAAGAACTTTTGCAAAATCCTCTTTGCTTATCTTCTCTTTTGCAGCCCTCGCCCTTTTTTCATAAGTTGAGAATGTTGTATTTAATCCATCTTCGCTTAAAACACTATTCTCAATTACAAATCCGTTAGACCTAAGTATTTCTAATAGTGCCTTTCGTCTTAACTGGTAACGATCAAGACTCCTTCTGGCTCCACGTTTCAATGTTCTGTCAGCGTTAATTGAAGTTGCTTTTCCTTTCTGGAAGTCGGATTCTTCATCAGTAGTTAGTGGAATAACTCTAACCCCAACTCTTTTAATTGATGACTCTTCATTCTCATTCTCAGCTTCATTTACAAAAGCCCAACCGATGGAGGTAGTTCCCAAATCCAGTCCTAATATTTTTTTCATAACTAATGGTAAATATGCTTTCTTTTTATTACATTTGCTATTACAAATTGAAGCAATTCACAATAAGGATTATTCCGTTGTGAAAACATTTAAAGCGGCCACATTGTGGTCGCTTTTTTAGATTAACAAAACACTTCAAATCATACACACATTGCATTTAGAATGTAAGATAATAATTATTTTATTAAAAATGAAGGTGTGGTAATTTTATAACAGTTATCGCCCAAAGTTTTGTAAACGTAGTCAAGCCTTCACTTGAAGTGAAGGCTTGACTACTTGCAATTTCTTGGCCTATATCCCCTGATGATTCGGCGATTACTTTTTTCAAAAGCAAAATAACACTATTTCAAACTCGCCCTCTGCACAGGGGGGCAAGGTACGGTACCGTACGAACAGAACACACAGCAATCGCCGGGTTTTGGTTTAAGAATTGTTTTACATTTCGTACATTCATAAAAATGCTGGCATGCATCCTCAGGCATTGTCTCCTCTCTTTTGTATCCGCATTCCGGACAGGTAATTGCTGATTGTAGTATGATTTGCATAATGATAAATTTCAGGAAAAGTTTTAGTTTAAAAGCAAAATCTCTCGATGTATCTCTTAATCATGAATTCTTCCAATGGCACAACTGACGTATGATTTAACAATTGAGAGCCTACTATTTTCCCCGGTCTCTGGATAACCTAAGTTTGCAAGTTTCTTCTTATACTTGTCAACCTTATCATCGCTACCGTTGAATGATATCATCACTGTAGAATCTTCCACTCTAACTATTACATTTTCTACCTCCTTAAACTTTCGTAACCCGCTAGTGATAGTATTCGCACACCCGTGACATTTAAGATTCTCTATTTTAATTGTTACATTTTGACTGTTCATTACATTGTCTTTTGGTTTACTGCTTTCTGTACAGGGCAAAGGTAAGGTAGGAGAGAACTCAAAGTGTTATACAATTATTGAAAAGAGTTATATAATTTTTGGGTTGGGAAAGCCCCTCGCTCCGCGCGCTAACGCTTCATTGCCCCCGCCCCAGCGGTGACGAACGAAGGTTTTCGCCGTTCTAAAGCTTCGATCGTCCG
Organism: Marinilabiliaceae bacterium; assembly: GCA_027010905.1. Taxonomy (GTDB): domain Bacteria; phylum Bacteroidota; class Bacteroidia; order Bacteroidales; family Marinilabiliaceae; genus JAADEM01. Next base: position 6,129 of record JALVBA010000153.1, on the reverse strand, counting down.
CCGATCATTCGAATGTTAGAGATTATCCAGAAAGGTATGATTATTTCCTCAAAGGGGGTGAGGAAATCCCACCACAGCGGGAGGGGGGGGGCGGACCTTATTGTCAGGTTTTAAACTTCATCAAGAGGTTTTCTTCTATTCTCTTTTACTTTTTTGAAGTGTGATGGGGTTAGTCCTGTAATCTTCTTAAACTGTCGTGAAAGATGCTGAACACTACTGTATCCCAATTGCCAGGATATCTCGCTTAGGGTTAACTCGTCGTACACGAGCAGCTCCTTCGCTTTTTCTATTTTCTGATGAATGATATATTTCTCAATGGTTGTACCTTCAACTGATGAGAAGAGGTTACTAAGGTATGAGTAGTCATAACCAATCTTTTTTGACAGATAATCAGAAAAATTCACATGTTCACCCTTCTCTTTTTGATAATGAATAAGCTCTATTATTACCGTTTTTATGTGGTCAATCATCTGTCCTTTTCGGTCATCTATTAATTCAAACCCATTTTTACTAAGGACATTCCCGATCTGCTCGAGTTTTTCATCACCGGGTTCATCTGTAACTACTGCCTCTCCCAGTTCTACAGTTTTAATTTGCAAACCCAGCTTTGTGAGCTCTTCAGTTACAACACGTATACAACGGTTGCAAACCATATTTTTGATATGTAAAGTAGTTGCGGCCATAATGATTTAATCTTGAGACTAAAGTTAAATATTTTTTACTACTAAGCAATAAATAATTCTTAGCCTTAAATATAGTAGATAATAACATAATGCCTTTTCCTTTTTTGCCTTGATGCAAAAAAGGAACAAAAAAAATCAAGGCTTATTTCAGATTGCACTTTCCGCATGCTTGAAGATTAAGTTCGGTCGGGTGATCTCCTCATACCTTCGGAGCTACCCAATCTCACTAAATCTTCAAGTACACTCCAAGTACAATCTGAAAGAGGCCGTAAATAATACACGAAATCTTTAATAATAACAACATTTTTTTTATCCTACAATTACAATATAGTTTTACTCCCTTGTAAACAGTTCGTTTCGCTTTCCAATTATTTCTTTGTAAAACTTCGAGTATTCTTTGTCCTGAAAGTTTTCAGGATTGTGTAACTTTGTACAACAGTCTACTCAACATACAATAATTAATGGCAATGGAACTCATCTTACAAAAATACATAAAACCGGAGTCTGCTCAATGTAATGGCAACTCCCTACTTACACTATCCTCTCTGCTCGACTATCTGCAGACAATTGCCGGAGAGCATGCCAACAGGTTACATTTTGGAATAACTGACCTGAACAGGCAAAACGACACCTGGGTACTATCACGATTAAGAGTAGAGATTAAGAGATGGCCTAAAAAAGGAGAAGAGATAGTTCTGAAAACATGGCCTAAAGGTGTTGACCGGCTATTTGGAGTACGGGATTTTCTGCTTAGTGATTTATCAGAGAATATACTTGTCAGGGCTGCATCTTACTGGCTCGTGATTGACAGACAATCAAAAAGACCTAAAATGATTGCTAATGAATTCAGAGACCTCAATTATCCTGAACTCTCAGCTATAGACAACAAACTTGGTAAAATACCTGCACTACAACATACAGAATACAGTTCGGAAATAAAGGTTTCAGAAAACGAAATAGATATTAACGGACATGTAAACAATGTGTGGTATGCCGATTGGATTATGAAAACTCTCCCTGTAAGTATCAGCAAAAATAAAAAACTCACCTCTTTCGAGATAAACTACCTCTCTGAAGTTTTTGTCAATGAGATAATCAAGATTGAAATGGGCCCAAGCGACAACAGCAAAGATACTATACTCGGACTTTTGAAAAAAGATGAGAAAGAGGTTTGCCGGGTAATATTTTCTTTTGAGTAAAATATTAGTTTAGTATTTTCCACCAAATTCCGTATCTACCTAACAACATAAAAGCTGAAACCCGTCATATTCTCAGAACCTGTCAAGGGGTGCGGTGGCGTGGTGCTTTGGAACCCCTGACGCTTGAATGTGCAAGCACGATTCAAGGTCGTAACGCACGTTGAAGGCATTCGTTCGTCCGAAGCGTAGCGTAGGTCAACGAATTGTCAAAGGGAAAACGTATAGCCGAGAAGCGGAGATGCCGTTCCTACGGAACTATACTCCTTATTCACCTCACCTCTACCTGAGCGGCGTCGAAGGCAGGGGTAGCAAGGCTCTTTCCCCCTCTACACAAAAAAGATACACATCTTTTCAAAAATTGTATAACACACCCCCTCCAAAGTCGTAGTATGTTTGCATCAACAAATTAACAAGCAACTCATCTGATGAGTTTAAACAGCAAACATCATGTTAAACAAAACAATAAAGTTCTTCTTAGAAAATAAGCTGGTAACAATTCTTATTCTTACCATTTTTATTGCCTGGGGTGTAGTAACATCTCCTTTTGGGTGGAATACCGGAATACTACCCAACGACCCTGTTCCCGTTGACGCAATCCCGGATATAGGGGAGAACCAGCAGATTGTCTATACCGAATGGGCGGGACGTTCGCCGCAAGATATCGAAGACCAGATATCGTACCCACTGACCACTGCCCTGCTGGGAATACCCGGAGTTAATACTATCCGTAGCAACTCTATTTTCGGCGTTTCGAGTATCTACGTTATTTTTGATGAAAACATTGAGTTCTACTGGAGTCGCAGCCGGATACTTGAGAAGCTGAACTCACTTCCGGCAGGTACTCTGCCCGAAGGTGTAACTCCTGCTCTCGGCCCTGATGCTACTGCTTTGGGACAGGTTTATTGGTACACTCTCGAAGGTCGTGATAAGAATAACAATCCTGCCGGTGGATGGGATCCGCAAGAGTTACGCTCGCTACAGGATTTCTACATTAAGTATGCGCTCACCTCTGCCAAGGGGGTTTCGGAGGTTGCCTCTATCGGTGGCTACATTAAGGAGTATCAGGTGGATATCGACCCTAATGCCATGAAGGCTCACGGTGTTACGATTGCCCAAATAATGAATGCCGTAAAAAAGAGTAACCTCGATATTGGAGCCCGTACCATTGAATTTAACCGTGCCGAGTATCTTATTCGTGCCTTAGGGTATGTTAAGAGTGTTGAAGACATTGAAAAATCGGTGGTGGCAGTAAAAGATAATGTGCCTATCAGGGTAAAAGATGTTGCCAAAGTCAATCTGGGACCGGCTACCCGACGCGGCGGTTTGGACAAAGGAGGTGCCGATGCTGTAGGCGGTGTGGTTGTTGCCCGTTACGGTGCAAACCCGCTTGAGGTAATTAACAACATAAAAGATAAAATCAAAGAGATAGAGCCTGGCTTACCAACCAAAACACTAAAAGATGGAACGGTGTCGAAAGTGACTATTGTACCTTTCTACGATCGCTCAGGATTGATTCACGAAACACTGGGAACCCTCGAAGAGGCTCTCTCTCTCGAAATACTTATAAGTATTCTGGTAGTCTTAATTCTTGTTTTTAATCTGAGAGCCTCATTTTTGATCTCCAGCCTGCTGCCCATTGGTGTTTTGATGACCTTTATTGCAATGCGTAAGTTCGGGATTGATGCTAACATTGTTGCTCTTTCGGGTATTGCCATTGCTATTGGTGTAATGGTTGATGTGGGGGTTGTATTTACGGAGAACATTATCCGGCACACCTCAATGCCTGAAAACAAGGATGCCAAAGGAAAGCATCTCGTAAATGTAATTTACGCCGCTACCATTGAGGTTGCTCCGGCGGTACTCACAGCTATTGCAACCACTGTAATCAGTTTTATGCCTGTATTCGCAATGGAAGCCGCTGAAGGTAAACTGTTCAGACCACTTGCCTTTACAAAAACATTTGTTATGCTGTCAGCTCTTGTTGTTGGACTGGTTATCATTCCGGCACTTGCACATCTGATATTCTCTATAAAAATTAACAGCCGTAAAGTAAGACAATACGCAAATATTGTTCTTGCAACGGCAGGGGTATCGCTCATATTCTGGGGTCATTGGATTATTGCCATTGCCGCAGTTGCTTACGCTGCCAATAACTTTCTTGCATACAGGTGGAGTGAGAGCCGCAAGAAGTTTGTCAATATCATAAATATTGCCATTATACTTCTTGTTGTAATAAAATACCTTACCGAGCAGTGGATGCCTCTTGGAGCGCAAAACAACCTCTTCACAAACTTTCTTTTTGTTGTTTTAATGCTTGCTCTAATTCTGGGAGTTCTTAGCTCAATCATCTACTTCTATCCTCAGATATTGAAGTTCGCACTAAATAACAAATGGAAGTTCTTAAGTCTGCCAATATTTATTATTCTTCTCGGAATAACTGCATGGACAGGCTTAGACAAGGTATTTGGGTTTATGCCTGATGTAGTTAAAGAGACCTCAGCATGGAAATCTGTTGCGAAGACTTTTCCCGGAATAGGGAAAGAGTTTATGCCGGCTCTCGATGAGGGTTCATTCCTTCTGATGCCTACAACCATGCCTCACTCAGGTGTAGAGGAGAATCTTGAAGTCATCAGGCTGCTTGACAAGAAAGTTAACACCATTCCCGAAGTGGATAATGTGGTTGGCAAATGGGGACGCGTGAATTCGGCTTTAGACCCTGCCCCTACTTCAATGTATGAAAATGTAATTAACTACAAGCCTGAGTATGTCCTTAATGAGAAGGGCTACAGGATGCGTTTTAAGGTTGATAAAGATGGTGACTTTGTTATGAAAAACGGGGAGACATACAATCCTAAGGATGGTTTCAAAGTAATCGACAAAAATATGCTGGTTGAGGATAACGATGGAGAGTACTTCAGGCAGTGGAGAGACCACATTCACACACCCGATGATATCTGGAAAGAGATTGTGAATAAGGCAAATATTCCCGGACTAACTTCAGCACCGAAATTACAACCGATACAGACGCGATTGGTAATGCTGCAAACAGGAATGCGTGCACCTATGGGTATTAAAGTTTTTGGTCCCGATTTGGAGTCGATAGAAAAAACCGGGTTACAGATTGAGAATCAACTGAAAAAGGTTGAGGGTGTCTCAGCCATGTCAGTATTTGCCGACAGAGTAGTGGGTAAGCCCTATCTCGAAATAAACATCAACCGTGAAGCAATTGCCCGATATGGTTTGACCATAAAGGATATTCAGGACTACCTAAGTTCAACAATTGGCGGGATGGCACTCTCTTCTACCGTTGAAGGGCGGGAACGATACCCCATAAGGGTACGTTATGCCAGGGAGTACAGGGACAATCCTGAGGATCTGAAAAAGATTTTAATCTCAACTCCTACAGGAGCTCAGATACCTTTGGGACAATTGGCAACGTTAGAATACACACGCGGACCTCAGCTGATAAAAAGTGAAAACACATTCCTTGTAGGCTATGTAATATTTGACAAGAAACCTGAATATGCAGAGGTTGATGTGGTTGAAAATGCTCAGAAATATCTGAACGAAAAGATTGAAGAGGGTTCACTTGTTATTCCAGCCGGAGTAAATTATAAATTTACAGGTAACTATGAGAATCAGATACGGGCAACAAAACGACTAATGGTCGTTATCCCGATTGCTCTGATAATCATTTTCCTCATACTCTATTTCCAGTTCAGGTCGGTAATTAGTGCATCGCTTATCTTCTCTGGTATTCTGGTTGCATTCTCAGGAGGTTTTATTATGCTCTGGCTATACGGACAACCATGGTTTATGAATTTCTCAATAGGAGGCATCAATATGCAGAATATGTTTCAGATAGACACTATCAACCTCAGTGTGGCAGTGTGGGTGGGATTTATCGCTCTCTTTGGTATTGCAACCGATGATGGGGTGTTAATCAGCACATACCTGCAACAGCTGTTCGATAAAAAAGCACCGCAAACAGTAGAAGAGGTGAGAGCAATTGTTTTGGAGGCCGGACAAAAACGGGTAAGACCGGCTATCATGACTACCGCCACAACACTTATTGCACTCCTGCCGGTATTGACGTCGAGAGGTAAAGGTTCAGACATAATGGTACCAATGGCTATTCCGATTTTTGGAGGAATGGTTATAGCACTGCTAACAATATTTGTTGTTCCCGTGCTCTACAGCATGTGGAAAGAGAACGGGTTGAAAGAAGATGCCCCACCCCAACCCTC
>JALVBA010000152.1 GCA_027010905.1 Marinilabiliaceae bacterium | reverse complement strand
CTTGTAATAGTATAACTTTTTAACCTGAATTAAAACTAATTTTAAAAAGTTATCGCTTGATAATTTTAAAAGATTGCAGAGGCTGCGACCCCCGAAAATTAAGCTTTAAAATATATGCACCTTTCGCAAAACCGGTCATATCAATTCTTGCATCAGTTGATTTAATCTGCTTTTGTTCGAGCAACCTACCTGACAAATCGAACAGCGAATACTTCGATTTTTCCATTGTTTTGCTAAAATGGATAGTCACAAAATCCTGAGTAGGATTTGGATATACCTTTATTTCCACTCCGGTTTTGCGTAGTTCATCGATTGCAGTAATCGTAAGGTTACTTTGTTGAAACCCTTGCGTTAGCACTGTTGTTCCATCATTTACAGTTCCTGTTATTATCTCGCCAACTGTCCAACTAATTTCGTAATCGTTAACAGTTGCTGTACCTCCATCTGCCGAAACTACTTTTTGGGCTTGTAAGTTGCCCGTAATTAGTAGGATAAATACAATTAAACCTATTAAATTTTTCATAATATATTTTTATGGTTTGTAAACAACAAACGAAAAGACCATATTTTTAGGATTACCGCTAGTATCAGAAGTTTTAATTATAAGTTTACCACTAACAGAACCAGTAGTAATAAATCCGTTATTAGTTAAGGTTGCAGTTGTAATATAATTGTAAAAGATATAGCTTTCACCGGTTATTGTAATATGATACGTTCCGGTTGCTGTTTTACTAACCGAGATATTTCCGGAACTTTTATATATAGTCCCATCCTCTTTAATTGTACCATATGCAATCGGAATCATATTTGCATTTCCGGTATTTTCTGAATGTACCTCTCCAGCAACTTTTAAGTCGTTGCTCATAGCTACATCCCCGGTGGTTTTTACTTCTAATCCTGTAAGGTCACTTGTGCCACCATAGTTAATTCTATATGTATCAGTACCCAAAAGACCAACATAATATTTATTATCACCATCTGTTCTAAGAAGCAGATATGCAAGATCGGATGAAGAATTTCTGTCGAGAATAACTCCTGCGTGTTTAGAAATTGCTTTTAAATTTATCATTGCATAATTACTATGAATATCAATACTATGTATAGGCGATGATGTTCCAATACCCACAAAACCACCGCTTCGGTAAATATTGCTTCCATTTGCTGTCCATAAACTGCTACCGCCACTTGCCGCTGTTTGCCACGAGGCAACTCCGTCGGCATCGGAAGTAAGTACTTTGCCGTTGCCTTGAGTTCCGTCGTTTATTTTGACTGAACCATGAAAATAGGCAGCAGGCCCGGTACCCAAATTACGTGAAACTAGGGTAGCATTACTCGCTGAATTATTAATTGTAGAAATAGCAGTTCTATCTCCTCCAGAAACATCAAATAAAATATTTTCGGTTTTAACATTTGTTCCTATACCAATCTGACCATCGCTATAATATATACCTCCTCCTGAGTAAAAATTTTGCCACGGGCTGTCGCTTTCAGGTAGCGTAACTGTATTTCCTCCTTCTATGGTCAAATCGTTTCCCGAAAGCGAAAGCGTTTGAATTTCGTTGGCAGGGTCGGCATCGGCATCATCAACCTGGTCGTCAACTACCGTTTGCGCTTTAAATGCGTAAGGAACCGACGAAAGTTTTGTTGTTGCAAGGTGCGAATATGAACTTCCTCCATCAGGGTCGAACTCAACTTTTATAAATATTACTTCACCCCAATTAGCCGAAGAAAATGACCCGGACAAGATTGTCCCTTCACCAATCTTAAAATTTACCAACCCAAATTCGTTTGTGGTAAGAGCATGGGTCTCGGAGTATACAACAGTTCCTGTTTCGGAATTCTTTAAAAGACTAATACGAAAACTGACTGCTTGGTTGGCCAAAATCTGACCCGTCGAACTACGTACTACTGCCTGATAATTAAAGGCATTTGGAACTTGCGAAAATACCGTATTAAAGGTAACGGCAATAAGTAAAATGATTAAATAAACTTTTTTCATAACTGTAATTTTTAATAAAATATTAAAGAAGCTGCCCTAAACAGCGGACAGCCTCTAATCCTACATTTGTTTAGTGTAAAAACGGAATAAATTACATCAATGCAGGAAAAACAATGGGATTCAATACAAGAAACCACAGGTTAATCCTATTCCGTTTTGGCTATCTTATATATCAACTAATTCATAACGCATCTAACTGAGAAACCTCTATTCTTACTGGCATTATATCCACCTATACCACTATCTTTATCATATCTCAAATAAAAAGAAACTGCCTTATCTCCGCTTGAAGAGTAGGTGGTCCACCAATAACCTCGCTCATTTAACTGCCAAAAATCAGTTGCACCATCCACACGTGTTCCTCCGGGAAGAGCAGTAAAACCTGAGCTGTTATTGGCTCCGGTATTCGGAGTTTTCCAATGCGCAGTTCCTGCTTCCTTCATCTTCCCTCCCTGATTATAACTACCTATATAATCAGACAAAGTACTCCAATCCAACTTACTTGGCATATGCCATCCATCAGGACATGCCCCCTGCACACTGCTTACACCATCATTTACTGCACTTGCTCCATGCATAGCTGCCGACCATGTATACAGTGCTCCGTATATTGCAGCTTCACCATTAGCATTGTTATTATAATAACAATAAGCATCCCCATTATCACCAAGGTTAATCCAGGCAGCATTATCAGTAACAAGCGGAATTGCGTCATTATTTGGATAATGAGTTACCTTTAAGTTTTCTGCCATCCATACCTGTGAACCGATTTTGACTACAGAATAAACATTACCGTCAATATCTGTTACATTATCAGGAGTAGTTTTTGATGTTGCAGTAACTGAAATTGGTGAACCATCGAGTGGCGTAGTACCATCTTCCTTAAATGCACTAACTGTTAAAGTTTGTGTTCCAATAGTTGCTCCCAATGTCCAGGTGATAAAGGATTCTCCATTCATACCTGTAATAGTTGTTTTTGAAAGAGCACTGCCATAAGAATCTTTTACTGAACCCTCAGTAACGGTATATATAACTTTCTCGCCATAAAAAGGGGCTCCTTTTTGATCTTTCACTAACACTCGTATCTCCTGTGGAAGAGTTGCTGATGCCACCCCTGATTGATCTGCACCGTTTATCAGCTCTATTGTTGTGGCTTTGGGCAATCCTGCTGTAGCTGTTACTGTCATAGGCGAACCGGTTAAAGGAGTTGTTCCATCAGCTTTAAATGCAGTAACTGTCATTACCTGAGTTCCCTCGGTTGAGCCTAGAGTCCATTGAACTTTTGCAAACCCCTGCTCATCCGTAGTTGCAGATGAAACAGACACAGAACCTTCCTCTACAGTAAAATTAACAACCGCACCTTCAAAAGCCTTAGAATATTGGTCATACACCCGGAAAACAACATTCATAGGTAATGCCTTCCCGGCCTCAGCTATTTGATCACCACCTAAATTAATAGATATACTTTCTGCTTCAGGAGCTAATTTTGCAGTTGCCTTCACTTCAAGCGGAGACCCCGTCAGCGGCGTTGTCCCGTCTGCCTTAAAAGAAGTAATGGTCAATGTTTGTGTTCCCTCTGTGGAACCCAGTGTCCACTGAACAGATACATATCCATCCGTACCGGTTGTTTTTGATGCCGATGATAAAGAACCTTCTGCTACTTCAAAATTAACTGTTGCTCCGGGGAAGGCATTTCCATTCTGATCTTTTACAAGCACTTTCACGGAATCGGCTAACACTGTTTCAACATTTGCTGTCTGCCAGGATCCTGACACCAACTCTATACTCGCAGCTTCATCTTTTGTTGCAGTAGCTTTAACTGATAAAGGAGAACCTGTTAATGCAGTTGTCCCATCCGACTTAAATACTTTTATAGTCAGTGCTTGTTCCCCTGAACTTGAACCAAGAGTCCATTTCACGGCAGCAGTACCATCCTTTGCTGTACTCTTTGAGGCAGAAGAGACTGAGCCTTCTGCTACTTCAAAATGAACTGTCGCCCCGGAGAAAACATCGCCATTCTTATCTTTAACAACAACTTTTACTGAGTCGGATAATTCCGTATTAATGTCTGCTGTTTGATTATTGCCCGAAACAAGTTCAACGCTTGATGCTTCCGTTACACTTGCTGTTGCAGTTGCAGTAATTATTATTGGTGACCCGGACAGGGCTGTTTGCCCGTCAGCCTTAAAAGCTGTTATTGTAAGTTTTTGAGAGCCTACATCAGCCCCAAGTGTCCATAAAGTTTTTGCTTTCCCTGCGGCATCAGTTGTTAATGTTGTTGATGACACAGTGCCCTGGGTAGTTGTGAAGCTTACTTTTGCTCCTTTAAATGCCTTCCCGTCCTGATCTTTAACCATTACCTCTATTGGGTTTGTAAGCAGCGATTGCACCTCCGCAGCTTGTGAATTGCCTGAAACAAGGTTAATAGATGTAGCTACAGGGTCGGGCTCAGGTGTTTCTTTCTCCTCACAGGAGGAGATTACAAATAGGCTCATCATCAAGCCAATTCCCACATAAAATAAAATCACATTCCGTTTCATGATAAATATAGTTTAATTAATAAATAGTTAATTTTCGCAATGTGCTTTTTAAGTTTATGTACACTCTATCTTAAACAGCATCACAACGAACTATCCCCAATTAAGCCATATATGAGAAATATTCGCCTACCCACCCCGGGTAGTTTTTACCCAAAACATGCATAAAATAAAAATTTTTCTGAATATGAATATTTGTTAATAACTTATTCAGGCATCACTTTTATGCATCTTTCCTTTTTGCCTTGACGCAAAAACGAAAGTTTCAATAAAATCTATACGAATCTGTAAGGATTAATATCTACCTACGACTAAGCAGATGAATAAATATTAATAACCATAAAATTTTAGTAATGAAAAAGATTTTTACCCTCGCAGTTGTTGCAGCTTTATTAAGCTTAAGCCGACAAACAAAAGCACAGGTTGATGTGCAAAATGACACAACGTTCAATACCGCCTCACAACTTCTTCTAGCGAACGAACTTTTCGAAAGTGGCGAACCATTCGCCGAAGCTCTTGGCTACAATCTGGATGATTTGGATCCGATGGTATTAAACTCTCCGGATTCAATCGCTTACACAACCGGAATTGAAAACTACGAGTATTCAAGATATATTCTGGGTACTTTAACAGCTCGTTCAGCAATGGGGCTGAATATGATGTGGTCGCCGGTAGTTATGGAAAAAGCCGCAATGCAGGATGACTCATTCGATGGTATGTTTACAGGTGGTGTGCCAAACGGTTACAAAGAGGACGACATGCTTATGATGATGATGGGAATGTTTGGGATGCACGCAAATCAAATGCCTCCGGCTAATGCATTCCCTCAGTTTGCTGATTTTGCCTTTGGAAATATGGCTTTACCACAAACGGTGGCAAATAACTTTCAGATGGATTTCAGCTCTTTACGATGGGATCGCAGCAAGATGGATATGACCCTCAATCCGGGTGCAATGGGACAGGCAATGTGGAAGCAGTACTTCTGGGCTCAGGATATGCTAAGTGCTTTTCATGACGGAGATGACAATGGAATTGAAGCCGATGGAACAATAACTCCTGATTCGATAGGCAACCCCAATTTCGACCCTAACAACAATGTATTTTATGGTGGAAATAACCTGGATGGTTACATTGGTCAGGTACTTACTGCCGTATCAATAAACAAAACAAAACTACTGATTACTAAACTGGCTTATGACGGAACAAACCTTGGAATAGTTAACCCCGCCACTTATAATCCGGCTAATGGAATTAAATATTTCCCTACAAGAATTGCCGTTACTGAGACTATGATATCCGGTCTTCCTCCTCAGCCCGACACGTACACAGTTACCGATCCTACAAGTAAGCTGTTTGACCAGTTATCATTTTTGTTAGCAACAACAGGTTTCAAAAATATGATGAACCCCAATGACAGTACTGATGCAGCTCACCTGGCATACAAAGTGACATTTGATGGTAATCCATTCCCAAACGCAATGTCGGTAACAGGAACTCCCGGCCCATTCGATTTAATGATGGGTACAAGTAAAGTTATCTTCTTAAACCTTATGGCTATGCATTACAATACAGCAGAGAATACTTTTATTGATGAAGCTTCTCTTAATGGCAGTGGCATGGTTGTGATGAAGAGAACAATAACTGCGGAGAATGCAGGCTATATTATTAAAGCACTGGCACAATTCTCTGATGAGTTTGCCGGCACACCTCTACAGCCAATGGCTGACAATGCCCTGGTAGCTCAGGCTAATTACATTATCTCAAACTTTAAAGATGCCAATGGCGGATTTTATAACAGTTACGATATTGACAATGGAGCATCTGCTTCATCGAAAACCCTTGCTGCCAATGGTGCTCTGATAAAAGGATTTTATGCTGCATATCAGGCAACCGGCGACATGACCTACCTGAATGAGGCGAACAGTGCTTATAACTATTTGATAAATAATTTCTACATCCCTTCACTAAAGGTATTTAGAACAACAATTAATGCCACTGAAGCTGTTTACACCCCATGGAATCTAGCTATTCTTTCCGGTGTACTCAGAGAGGCCAAATTGACAGGTAACCAAACAGATGCTGAGAAGATCTATACCAGAGTGTTTAAAACTGTTTACAATGACATGATAATGTCAGAAGCCGAACAGTCGGGTGAAATAGGATCTGACTCCGATAGTGATGGAGTACCTTACATTGCAGGTGGAACAAGACCTTTTGTTTTTGCCGAAAGAGGTGTATATCCGTTAACAACAACAGGAATATTCTCTGCAAGGAAGAGATTAGTTGACATTAATGTATATCCTAATCCTGCTACTGACTATATTTCAGTTGAGCTTGATGTAGAGAAATCATCAGACATTACTATTGTAATTTACGATATTACAGGAAGCGCAGTTATCACAAGGTCGGAAGGTAACCTGCAAGGATTCCAAAATATAAATATACCACTAAACGGAATTCATCCGGGTAGTTACATTATCAGAATACTATTCGACAATGACCCGGTTGCAATAAAGAAACTTATTGTAAGATAAACAACCACGTTCATAGTAAATTCAGAAAGAGGCTGCCTATTGGGACAGTCTCTTTTTTTAATTCTGAACTATCCAGAGTACTCCAATAAACAGAGCAAACACACCGGCAACTCCATTAATCCATTTTGATATCTTCACTTTATTGTGCTCCTCAGCAAAAGCACTTAAAGAACCTAATATAACAGAGAAGGTAACCATCGCTACTATTGTTCCGGCAGAAAAACCAACGAGATAGAGTCCTGACTGAAATGATGTTTTAAAAGCAAGTGTAGGTAGTATCCCTAAAAAATGAGATACCCCTGCCAAACCATGAAGTATACCGATGGTTAATGCTGCCCAGTATGTTTGATTGTTTTTCTCTTTGTGTGTATGGGCATGCTCTGCACTCTCCTGATGAGAATGAGTGTGCTTATGAATATAGCTATCACCCTCGGCTGAAATGTGAATATGTTCATGCTTATGATTAACATCCCTGTTCATCTTCCACAATCGGTAGAAAGCCCACATTCCAATCATAATAAGCATTACCCCTACCAACTTCTCGCTATTTTGAGAAATCAACTCAACAGGTATGTACTCTCTGAAATAGATAAAAAGAACCCCAATAATCAGCATACCGGTAATATGACCAATAGCCCACGAAAAACCCACAAGCCACGACTTCAACTTGCTGCTTAATGCAATTGGCCCCACAGCCGCCAAATGATCGGGTCCCGACAATACATGCAGGAAGGCTGCAAACAGTCCGAAAAGAAAAGGATAATTTATAAATGTTTGTTCCATCGTAAAATAGTTTTTGCTAAAATAGTATAAATATAAAAGAATAACGTATTTTTATATATGCATGACAGAGTTATGAATAATTAGAAGAAGATTAGAAAGAGTAATAGGAGATAATTACAAACTTGAAAGTAACACTTCCTCAATAAAAAAAATGAAAACAAAGTTTTTTAATCATTGACGGAAGTTGACAAAACTATTAAATATCTTTGATAAATACATTATATAAATTTGGAATGAGATTTAAGATAAAGTTCATATTATCAGGAAAGAAACAGATTATGCCTTTAAATAATCAATACCCAATAAGCTCTTGGATATATAAAGTTATAGGAAAGGCTGATAAAGAGTTTGCAAAAATACTACACGAGAACGGTTATAGAACTGCAGGGGGAAAACAGTTTAAGCTATTCACCTTTTCAAAGCTTCAATTTCCTAAAAAAACATGGAAAATTCTTCCTAAATCCGATAGAATGAATATATGGGCAAGAAGTGCATATCTGACAGTTTCTTTTCAATTACCCGAACAAAGCGAAAAGTTTGTAATGGGTTTGTTTAAAGAACAACAAACTTTTATTGGGGATAAAATTTCAGAAATTGAGATGAAAGTAGAGGGGATTGAGGTTTTAGAAAATGTAGATTTTGGAGGAATGGGTTATAGGAGAATAAGATTCAAATCACTAACGGGAATTGTATTTGGTTTGCAAATTGAAGGTAAAAAATATGAACAATATATTTCGCCTTTACATCCGGAATATAAAAGGGTGTTTTTAAACAGCTTAATAGATAAATATGAGGCTACCGGTAAAAATGATGTTAAAGTTGAAGACTTGGATTTTATTATAAAAGAGATATCGCCAAAAACTGTAATGCAAACTATTAAAGCCGGCACAGATGCAGAAACTAAAGTAAGGGGATTTAATTATGAATTTGAGTTGGGTGCACCGAAGGAGATTGCAGAGGTGGGGTTTAATTCTGGCTTTGGTAATATGTGTAGCTTGGGATTTGGTTTTTGTGAGATGATTGAAAACGATAGAAATATCATTATACATGGTTGACAGGTTCAATTGTAGTTAGACATCACACATTGAAGAAAAACAATGATTAACAAAACTAACAAGATATATATATGAAACAGAAACAGTTATCAGCACAAAAGTATTTTAAAACAAGACTTAAAAATTTGCCTTACCACGAGTGTTACATCAACACCGAATATAAGGAGAAAGGCCTGTCACAGGTATTAATCAGTAAAAAGCAGGCATCAGGGAAATATGCCTACATAATATTTTTATTGGACGTGTATTGCCTGGGATTAAAAAATTGCATCTACAACTTCAATCTCGACGATTTTGAATACAAACAGATGAAAGATAAGCTCTTCTCATCGGAAGAATTTATGCCGTTCGATATTGTTGCAGCTCACAATCTTATCTACGGCACAATAGATGCCGCTCAAGAGATAGGATTTGCACCTCATAAAGAGTTTGCGATAGCAGGACATATCCTAGACGAAGAGCTTATAGATGATGGCATTGATGTTGTTGAGTTTGGAAAAAACGGCAAACCCCTCTATATCTCGGGTCCTTATGATGATG
>JALVBA010000151.1 GCA_027010905.1 Marinilabiliaceae bacterium | reverse complement strand
GATTTATACAACTTTGTGCCCTTGAGCCCAAGTGACAGTTTTTTTTGCCACAAAAACCGGAAGGTATAAGGCAAACACAACTAAACCAAAAACAACCTCACTCCCATCGGAAGCAATAACATATTCTAATGAAAATGAGGTTGCTTATCTGTGAAAACTCTTATTGCATGGTCATGAAAAATAGTATTGTTAGTATTAATCTTTCCGGTTTCATGGCTTTGTTATATAATTGAAAAAGTCGAAAATTTTTCTTTGTCACTCATTTTTCCAAAATTAAACATACTGTCATAACGCTATTCACCAGTATATTGATAGGTAATACGGGCACCCCGGAACCGCCATAGAGAATTGTCTCCAGCTCCATTTTTATAAAAATATACATGTACAAAATATGCTTTGTTAATGTTATTAATAGTAGCGTCATCTATAGTATCATCAATCAAATGACGATAACCTGAATTGCCATCTTGCGAATCAAAAGCTGCCATAATAGTATTTACCTGTTGTGGAAATTCAAAATTATCAAGATGAATGTATATAACATTTTCATCATTTGACACATCAATATATGCTGTAAATTGAGTTACAACAGCGTTATCCGGTAAATGTACTGCTGTTGAAAGTTGTACTATTGGGTCAAGATTTGCATTTTCGATATCTATTCTTGTGTTATCTCTAGTAATATCGCATCCAATTTTAAATGCTTCAACAAATTCATCAGCAGGCAACCACAAATATCCGGTTTTTTGTTTATGGGTAATATCTCCATCTATATTGACATTACCCATAATATGAATATCTCCATTGTTTTCTATTTCTGCAGAGAGAAAATCTTTTTTATTATCATCTGTAACAATAAATTGTATATTTTCTGAAGATCTGATTCTTAAATTATTACTACCCTCATCAAAACCTATGCTGCCGGTAACCTGGCCGCCGTCCTGCCTGAACTGGACAGATGGCTGGTCCTCTTCATTGCTGTTGTCAGTATCAGCTTCCAGGAGCAGTGTGGCATCCCCATCAGTCCCTGACGATATATGCAACAGCGTTTCGGGGTCTGTTCCTATACCCACCTTGCCTGTTCCTGCCTGAAACACCATCACATCCCTTTTGGGACTTGCACCTTCATCACGGATAATTAAATTATCACTTTGCCAGCCCCTGAAATATGGAAAGATCCATTGTGTCACATCACTGCCATCACCTGCACGCTCTTTCCAGTAAATACCTCCATGTTGATTATTGCCCCTTAAACATGACAACCAGTTTTCGCCTGTTGGATTTCTTAATTCAAAATTCCCCCCGCTTATGGTAGTCTTACCCAGAAAATACGCTGCCCATGAATTTCCATCAGCGGCAGAACCATAGACGCTGTACATAGAACCGCCAAGATAACCGTAATTTCCGTTTTCATTGTTGCCATAAACACCATTTGACGTACCTTTGCCAAATCCAACCACTCCACTATATGATACTCCAAGCCAACCTTTGTTTTCACTGTTTATATTAACTCCTTCAACACCATAATCAGGCGTTCCGAGTTTTCCTTCATTGCCCGAACTGCCGTTTATGCCATCTACGCCTGAATTATCATTGCTATAACCGAAAATCCCGTTTAAAGATGAACTATAACCATATACCCCGTAGTTCGATGAGCTCCAACCATAAATCCCGTATCCACTGCCGTTGTTGGTTCCTTTTATTATTGCCTGTGAAGTTGATGTTGTAGAACCGGTTAGTTCTAGAGGTGCAGATACTCCATCCGAGCTTTTTGAATGCAGAGCATACGGTACGCTCAAAAGCTGGCTTACGCCTGTGACGGTGTAATTTGTGCCTCCAGTGGGGTCAGTTTCCACTTTAATAAAGTAAGGCCCATCAGCCCAGTCGATGGTGGAAAAATCATTGTTTGGTACTGTTGCCTCTGTCTCTGTGGAATTTTTTAGCGAAGTGCCTGTATAATCCGGTGAGGCTGATCCTATTTCAAGGCTCACCAGACCGTTGTCATTTGTTGTAACCGTGTACTCCTCTTCATATACAGACGACCCGTCGGCAGAACCCTGAACGATACTTATCCTCATGCCAACCTGACTGTTCTTGACAAGATTGCTGCTTGCATCTCTTATCACTGCCTGATAGCTCATTGTTTCAGGCGATTGTGCAAAAACAACAACAGGGAAGAACAGCAGCAATGCAACCAAAAAAATATATGCTCTTTTAATTTCTTTTGCGGTACTTAAAAATGAATTTTTCATTGTATTTGGTTTATGGATTTTACTTCTTGATTATCTTGAACACTTTCATCTCATCAGATGAAATATCGCTCCTGTAAGTGACCTTTACAAAATATGTTCCATGAGGCAGCCCGCTCATGTTTATTAACGATTCAATACTTATTATCTTTTTATTCTCAAGCACCTTTCCTTTGATATCAAGCAGTTGGTAATACATATCGTTAATATCATGCTTGCCTGCGTACAACCTGAGATTATCCGTTACCGGGTTCGGGTATGCCTTAAACTCAAGAAGGATATCTTCGGTGTTTTTTATGGCAGTAGAAACAGATATTTCGTAGGGTTGCTGTACTCCCTGTGCTACCGACCCGTCGGTTCCGGTGATTGTAGTGTAAACCATCTGCCCCACGGAATAACTGACCGAGCCGTTAGTTGAAGATACATCACCTCCTGAGGTAAGTACGGCCTCCTGGGCAAACCCATTTAGTGTTAATAAGGTTGCCAGTATTACTGTAAAAAACAGTCGTATTTTCATAACTTTATGTTTTTAAGTGAATTTTAATAAAGCAAAGCCCTCCTGATTACTCTGGAAATTTTGGCAAACCGGATCTACTACTTTTGGTTTAGCTTTAATATTTTTTGAAAAAATAGACTTTTCCCAAAGAATGTTTTCCTATCCCATCCTTGTTATACGCCCCAACAATAGTGTAAGCACCACTAATGGAAACAGAACAACCGAACCTGTCGCCTTCTGCTCCGTCGGAAGCAGTTAAGCCTGCCTGTTGAGTCCATATGGTACCGCTACGGTGAAAGACATAGGCTTTTCCCTGATACTCATTTCCTTCCAATATTTTGTAACTTGCCCCCACTATGGCATAATCGCCGTCAATAGAAACGCTACGGCCAAACCAATCGCGATGAGCTCCGTCTTGTGGAGTTAATATGGCCTGTTGTGTCCACAAGCCGCCACTTCGGTGATAGATATAGGCTTTTCCGGAATTCTCACCATTGAAAAAAAAAGCTCCTACAATTGCATAATCGCCGTCAATGGAAACACTGGAGCCGAAAAAATCGTAGGGTACCCCGTCGGAGGCAGTTAGTACTGCTTGTTTTATCCAGTAGGCTCCTAGACGGTGGAAAATATAAGCTTGTCCATTTTCTTCTATCGAGCCAGCTACCGAACCCACTATGGCATAATCGCCGTCAATAGAAACCGCCTTGCCGAACATATGATAGTTTGCTTCGTTAGGATCATTTAACCCCACCTGTTGAGTCCATGAGGTTCCGTCGTAGTGAAAGATATAAGCCTTGCCTTGTTCCACATTTCCTCCCACATCTTTATGATATGCCCCCACTATGGCATGATTGCCGCTAATGGAAACAGAAGAACCGAATTTATCGCCTGCTGCTCCGTCAGATGCGATCAACATTGCCTGTTGTGTCCACGAACTGCCGTTTCGATGAAAGATATAGGCTTTGCCCTGTTCTTCATTTTCTCCCACTTTTTTGAGACAAGCCCCCACAATGATATTATCACCGTGAACAGAAACGCTGTAGCCAAACTGATCATTTGTTATCCCGTCTGATGGAGTTAAAGTGGCCACTTGTATCCAATTATTGCTGTTGGCACGTTTAAAGACATAGGCCTTTCCCGGTACATTTGTATCTAATTCATTACTATTTGCCCCCACAACTGCAAAGTTGCCGTCAATTGAAACACTGTAGCCAAAGTAATCATAAGCTATACCATCGGAGGCGGTTGACCCCTGTGTCTCGTGTGTAGTATTATCACCCCAACCACCGTTGGATTTGGAAAGCGATACCCAGCCGGAACCATTAAAGCCCTCAAAGTCCTGTGTAGTGCTGTTCCAACGTATCATGCCGGCTTTTGGACTGGATGAACTTGCTCCATCAGCAATTTTTAAAGTGCCTTTAACATCTAATTCAGATTCAGGATCAGATGTTTTAATTCCCACGTTGCCGTCATGCATGACCATCGTTTCCTGATTTTCCACATCAAAGTGGAGCTTAGTGTCGCCGCTCAGGTTCTCAAGCCATATCAATCCGTCATAACTATCATTTCCGCCATCGGTGGTAAACTGGAGATAGGCATTTTGTGAGCCGTCATCTCCTCCCGAATTATCATTGTCAGCGCCTATCCTTAACCATGCATCTCCGTTGTTAACAATTTTTGCACCACTGTAGGTATTGTCCAGGATCAACCGTGTACCGTTAGTCCCGCCGGCCAATAGATCTAATTTGCCTACAGCGGGTTGCCTTATATAATCGCCTGTTGCCCATGAGTAGCTGTTTGTTCCAAAGAACAGCCCACCACCGTATTCAGTACCATACCCAAGGTGAATATCCCCATACGAACGAATATTTGCCGCTAACCCGGCGGCTTTCCCTTTTACATCTAGTGTTGCTAACGGAGCCGAAGTGCCGATTCCAACATTTCCTTTAGTGTAAGCAGCATCTGCCACATCATCCCCGTCTGTGAACTTCACATTCGATGCGCTTTTTGCATGCAGGGCATACGGCACGCTCAGCAGCTGGCTTACACCTGTAATGGTGTAATTCGTGCCTCCCGTCGGGTCTGTTTCCACTTTAATGAAGTAAGGCCCGTTTGCCCAGTCGATGGCGGAGAAATCGCCACTTACTGAAGTGTTAGGAGTTGCCTGAGAATTTTTCAACGAGGCGGAGGTTGCCCCCTGCGATGCCGAACCTATTTCAAGGCTCACCAGGCCGTTGTCATTTGTTGTTACCGTGTACTCCTCTGCATACACAGACGACCCGTCGGCCGAGCCTTGAAGGATACTTATCCTCATGCCAACCTGTCCGTTCCGGACGAGATTGCCGCTTGCATCCCTTATCACTGCCTGGTAGCTCATTGCTTCAGGCGATTGCGCGAAAGCAGTAACAGGTATGAACAACAGCGATGCAACCAAAAAAATGCATGCTCTTTTAATTTCTTTTCCGGTACTTAAAACTGAATTTTTCATAGTATTTGGTTTATTGATTTTACTTCTTGGTTATCTTGAATACTTTCATCTCATCAGAAGAAGTATCGCTTTTGTAAATTACCTTTAAAAAATATGTTCCATGAGACAATCCGCTCATGTTTATCGACGATTCAATGCTTGTTATCTTTTTATTCTCAATAACCTTTCCTTTAATATCAAGCAGTTGGTAGTACATATCGTTAATATCATGCTTGCCTGAGTACAGCCTGAGATTATCCTTTACCGGGTTTGGGTATGCCTTAAACTCAAGAAGGATATCTTCGGTGTTTTTTATGGCAGTAGAAACAGATATTTCGTAGGGTTGCTGTACTCCCTGCGCCACCGCCCCCTCTGTTCCGGTGATGGTAGTGTAAACCATCTGCCCAACGGAATAGCTGACCGAGCCGTTGTCTGACGAAGCATTACCACCAGAGGTGAGAATGGCCTCCTGAGCTTTGACGACATTCATTCCTGAAATGAGCATAATTATTAATGTTAATAGTTGTGTTTTCATTTTCTCTGTTTTTAGTTAATTTAAATTTTTCATTACCCCTTTAAGCTCAGGTACACTCTTTATCTTTTTAACTATTTTGTGATTTGAACCGAGTAGATAAATTGTAGGCGTAGCATATACAGCATACGGTGTTACAAGTTTGTCATCCCACATGTTTTTTGCCTGGATATGTATCCATCCGGGAAACTTTTTGGTTCCTTCTCTCCATGCTTCCGTATCAGCATCAAGAGCTATGGCCACAACTTTTACCGATGGTCTGTTTTTCAGCATAGCATAAATTTCAGGAACTGATTGCCGGCAGTGGGAACACCATGTTGCCCAAAACAAAACAACAACACTGTCACTTTTAACATCGTAAAGGGTTTCAATACCATCAATATCAAACTTTAAGTTGGGAGCCAGGTGTCCGGGCTGTAATTGCTTAAGCAGTTCTACTTCATCCTTTAATTTTTCCCATGCTTCACTATTCGTACATCCTGATGAATTAAGCAAATAACTATCTGCAATATGAATCATCACCTTCTCCATCCCCAATTTTTCGAACTCCTTTTCCAGTTCGGAAGCAACATAATGGACTATCTCTTCATCAACACTGTAACAGGCCATCATCTTATCAACTGCTGCCAGTAATTGTTGTTCCTGCCCGGCAGGTGTCAAACCGGCATCTTTGTAAAGAAATAAATACGAAGATGTTATTGCAGTAAGAAGATCCGTGTTTTTAATAAAAGAATCAGTGAAGTCGAACCTATCAAGAAAATGGTTGCGCAAGTACTCAACATTATTCATCTCATTAGCATAAATTTCAGATGATAAGAGCCAGCGATTATATTTTGATGCAATATTGTCTGATGAATCATATCTTATCTTTGTAAATAGTTTACTTTGGTCTGACAAAACTTTGATGATTTGTCTATTCAAAACTTGATAAAAGGTATTCTCAAGCGATGTCATCGACTTCAACTCCAATAGTTTTGAATAATATGTTGAATAGTATTTCTTCTGCTTTATAAATGAGAAATATTTTTCATTAACTCCCGATGAAAGAACTTTCATACTGTCGACCGGAGTTTTCAAACAAGTATTAAATTCAATACTCTTTTTATCGAATAAGAAATTAAAGGTTGACTGCATTGTTTGACCGTTAACTCTGGCATATATTAGTGTGGTATAAAGACCGGCTTCATTACCGTCAGGGATATGCAGTGATGCCTTATTGTTATCTGTTACCACGACACTGTCAACAAGAGATTGCTCCCCAAGCCTGTTAGAAAGCAGATACAGATAAACATGAGAGCTGGAAGAGTCAGGTATATCTCTGAAAGATATTCTAACAGGAGTAATATTTTGTGAGCTAACCCTTTGAAAAAAACACAAAAGTATTAGAACAGGCAATAGTCTTTTCATCTGTATGAAATTTTGTAATTTGTTAAAATAGAGGTAATTCCAAAATCTGTAAACAGATGGAACCGCTTCGCTCTCCCATGTCCCGATTGCTATCGGGATTAATCATACCTATGTGTATTTTGATTAATAAATTCATGGTCGCTTCATTATAAAATAATTACTTTTTAGTTGATTCTATTTTTTAATGAACACAGCGATAAGTATTATTTACAGGAGGCCAGTCAACTGACCCAATATATCCAACAATTGCTTTATTACACCCACCATTACCAAATATAGGAATGCTTTCTTCAGCATATTGGTATATTAAATTTGTTTCTTGTTTATATATTGCACTCCCAATTAATTGAGGGAAGTTAGACGCCCATTCATAATTATTTGTCATATTTGATAATCCCAGTGTCCCTGCATGATAACATGATAACTGCCATTCTGCAGGCTCCGGCAACCTTTTGCCTGCCTGAAGACAAGTTCGCATTGCATCTATCCAAAGAGATGCTGTTCTTTCATCTCTCTCTATGCAAAAACCTACAGTAGCACCGCTGAACAGAGGTACCCATGCATCGTCACCACAATTATTTTCATGAGGTGTAAACATATTCTGGCTTACCATATAGGCTGTTAACATACTACCACCAAGCGAAACTCCACCTGCAACTGAACCGGCACCCTGTGCCTGCCATGCTACCGCACCAGCTCCATCTGTCACAAGAACATCATTATCATTGCCATCAGTAGAAGGCAGAGTGTATTCACCAATCTTTGCCTTTCCATTAACCACAAGTTTCTCCTTTGGGTCTACTGCACCTATTCCCACATTACCGTCGGGGCGGATAATGACTGCATTCACATTCGGGTCAGAACCGGCTACTCCGTTGTTGTTAGTCCGTAAAGCCAAACCACCTTTGTAACCGGCACTTCCATAGGCATAAACCCCTGCAATGTTAGTGGCATTAGTCCCTTTCCATAAGCGACGGAAACCAATACCATAAAATGGTGCTGTAACAAACGAACCATCTAATGATTCTTTATCATTATTCTCAGTGAGGTATAGAGTGTGTTTACCGTAAGAGTTACTTAATGTACCATTGTAAACATGAAGTAATGCTTCCGGGTTACTTGTTCCAATACCAACATTACCATTTGATACAATATCGATAAGATGAGTATCACTACTCGATCTGAACCCATAGGCAACACTATTATCTGTTGCATTCGAATTTTTAAAAAGAAGTCCGTCCGATGCCTGAATAATATTTGTGTGGCCTAAAGTAGGATGAGAAATAACAAATGAATTTGTCCAGCCTGCTGTCAGGACATCAAGTTTGCCAATAGGCGAAGCTGTTCCAATCCCAACATTCCCTTTTGTGTAAGCAGCATCTGCCACATCATCCCCGTCTGTAAACTTCACATTCGATGCACTTTTTGCATGCAGAGCATAGGGCACGCTCAACAACTGACTCACGCCTGTGATAGTGTAGTTTGTACCTCCAGTAGGGTCTGTTTCCACTTTAATGAAGTAAGACCCGTCAGCCCAGTCGATGGCGGAGAAACCACCGCTAACTGAAGTGTTAGATGTTACCTGCGAATTTTTCAACGAGGCAGAGGTTGCCCCCTGAGAGGCAGATCCTATTTCAAGGCTAACCAGACCGTTGGCATTTGTTGTTACCGTGTACTCCTCTTCATATACAGATGACCCATTGGCCGCGCCCTGAAGGATACTTATCCTCATACCAACCTGACTGTTCTTGACAAGATTACTGCCTGCATCGCGAACAACTGCCTGATAACTCATCAACTCAGGCGACTGGGCTGATAGGAAGAGTGGTGAAAACAACAAAACAAAAGCTAACAGCGATACAATAGCTACTCTTGTTTTCAACTCAATTTTGTAACTTTTTCTTTTCATCATTCAATATTATTGGTTAGTACTATTAATAATTAAATGTCTATATCATAATCTCTTTACAGATTCTTGAAGCACCTGTATTTAATTCTACTTCAATCTCTTTGGGCCACTCTTGTTCCGTTTTTATGGAGACGAAACTTTTATTAAAGATATTCAACGACCACAAAAGGTGTCTTTGTTTATCTAAAACGGTAATACTTCCGGACAACAGTCTGTCCGAATGAATTACGATATTAGGCTTCAGAAAAGTTATTAGAACCATGCCAGTTTTTATTATTTACACTAAATTAAAGTAAACAAAACATAAAGTATAAAAACAGAGGTAAGGTTTTTGTAAAGTACCTCTCAATGAAAATAAATCATAGGTAAAGCTCTGAATCTGTTATACCC
>JALVBA010000150.1 GCA_027010905.1 Marinilabiliaceae bacterium | reverse complement strand
TAATAAGAGTTAGTTATGAAATTATTACAAACAGCTGTTCACGAAATTGAAACAGCAGCAGAGCTTGAGAAAATTATTGGCGAAAACGAAAATGTAATGGTTTGCTGTGGACGTATGGGCCCAATGTGTTTACCTGTTTATGACATCATGGAAGAGCTTGAAGAGGAGCGTCCTGAGATTAAATTCTACACCATGGGATTTGATACCCCGGAAGCAGCACCTATCAGAAATGCTGACATGTGCAGAGGATTCATGGGACTGCCATTCACAGTGTACTATAAAAATGGTGAGATGGTTAAAGCCACAAGCAGTATCCAGTCAAGAGAGCAAATTGTTCCTATACTTGAGGAGTATCTAAAGTAAAAAAGGATTAATAGAATTGTAGGGTGGAGATTGTTTAAATATATTTTACACACTCTTCACCCTCTGTTTTTTTGGCTTTCTGTTTTTAACGTAAATAAAAATCAAGATGGAAAATATTAATGATGTAATGATTATTGGTGGTGGTGCTGCCGGATTGACTGCCGGTATCTACTCCTCTAGGGCTAAGCTTGACACAATTATCCTGAATGAAGGAGCTGTTGGTGGACAGATGGTTCTTACCGAAGAGATAGCCAACTATCCGGGTGTTGACATCACCAAAGGGTATATGCTGGCAAACACAATGAAGATGCAGGCAAAAAGTTTTGGTTGTAAAATAAAGAACAGTGCCAATATTGTTAACTATCAACTCGAGGGAGATGTTAAGTCTGTTGAGCTGAAGGACGGACGTACGTTTCAGTCTAGAACGATAATTCTGGCTCCGGGAGGGAAACCCCGGTCACTAAACATTCCGGGTGAGGATAAGTTTAAAGGTTCAGGAATATCTTACTGTGCCACTTGTGATGGTGATTTCTTCACAGGCAAAGAGCTGATTGTTGTGGGAGGAGGAAACTCTGCACTCGAAGAGGCTGTTGCACTGACAACCTTCGCAAGTAAAGTAACCATCATTCATCAGTTCGACCATTTTCAGGCATTTGAGCATGCCATTCAGGAGGCAACGAAAAATCCTAAGATTAATTTTATTATGGGCTCTGAGCTGAGATCATTCGAGGGTGACATAAGTCTTGAGAAGGTGACATACGAAAATCTGGGTACAGGAGAGATGTCAGAGATGAAAATTGACGGAGTATTTATTTTTGTAGGGTATCAACCAAACACAGAGCCGTTCAAAGGTTTAGTGACGCTAAACGAGAGAGGCGAGATTCCTGTTGATGCAGATATGAAGACAAATATACCCGGAGTATTTGCGGCAGGCGACTGCATCGCAAAAAAATACCGCCAGATTACCACTGCTGTTGCTGAGGGTACTATAGCCGCACTTAATGCAGCTGAATATATTAGAAGTTAAAAAAAAGATAATTATGGGAAAAGATGTTGTAAAGACAAAATGGGTCGATGGGATGGCCTTTGAGTGTGAAATAAGCGGACATAAAGTAACTATTGATGCGGGGTCGCAAGTAGGAGGAAATGATCTTGGCCCAAGACCTAAGGCGTTAATGCTTGCTTCGTTGGGCGGATGTACAGCCATGGATGTTATCTCAATACTTAAAAAGATGCGCGTGGAAGTGAAAGACCTTAATGTGATTGTTGAAGGTGACCTTACCGATGAGCACCCAAAGCATTTTTATAAGATGCATGTGATTTATGAAGTTACAGGCAAAGACCTGCCAATGGATAAGATTAAAAAGGCCGTTGACCTCTCTGAAGATAGGTATTGCGGTGTGAGTGCAGTTTACAAGCAGACAATGGAAATAACTTCGGAGATAAAACTCATTGAGGGTTAAATAGATAATAAAACGAATAACATGACTATTACATTAATAATTATCGGGGTAGTAATTTTATTGATTGTGGGGTATGTTGCATACTCTTACTTCAAAATAAAAAATGCACCACCGGTTAAGACTAGCCCCAAAATTAAAATCCTAAACAATAAAAACTTCAACGCTTTCACTAAGCGTGGTTTAGTGTTGATAGATTTTTGGGCTCCATGGTGTGCGCCTTGTAAAATAATTGCTCCCACTCTTAACGAAATAGCTGAAGAGAATAGTGATTTGGTTACTATAGGGAAACTCAATGTTGATCATAACCAACAGGCAGCCCAAAAATATAAGGTTCAGAATATACCTACACTTTTGGTTTTCAGAAAAGGGAAAGTGGTAAAACGTATTGTTGGTGTTAAAACAAAAAAGGCAATCCTTGCCGAACTGAGATCAGCGTAACGCTGCATTAAGACAGTTTACACAAAACATTTAACAACCTGAGTCTGATTCTGTCAAGCTCAGGTTGTTGTGTGTAAGGGGATGGTGTTTAATATCCTTAAATTAATTGGATATTATGCCGTTCCTACGGAACTTCTGTCATTTTTCCTTCTTCTCGCCGGGGACTTCATACCCGGCAATAACATGCCCTGCCTGACGGCAGTGCCTTGATTCCAAGAAGCAGAAAAATGTCCCGTTAGGGACACTATATTCTAACAAGGGATGCAGTCCCTTGATACTGATGATGACAGAATAAGAGAGAGTTCCGTAGGAACGCCATGTGATTTAAAGGGGGGTTCTTCATGCCAATACTCCGTTATAAACTTAAGCGGCAATAGTACCAAAATACAATAGTTTGTCCAATCTCTTTTTATTTTTAGCATAGTATGGATTAATCCCGAACAC
>JALVBA010000149.1 GCA_027010905.1 Marinilabiliaceae bacterium | reverse complement strand
GATATTTTACTTGCGAAACTAAAAAAGTAGTTTTATATTTGCATTAATTAACTAAGGAAATAGTTATCGAATTTATTAAAAATCTGCCACAAAAGTTAGCAAAAGAGATAGATACTCTCTATTATATTTTGTTTCCTTTGTGGATTAATCTTTTAATTATGAGAGAATTAACAAGAGCAGAAGATGAGATTATGCAACATCTGTGGAATCTGAAGCAAGCGTTTGTAAAGGATATCATTGCATTGATGCCTGAGCCTAAACCTGCCTATACAACGGTGTCTACCATAATTCGTATCCTTGATAAAAAGGGTTTTGTGGGGCATCGTGCTTATGGCAAAACACATGAGTATTATCCACTGATTTCCCGGAAAGAGTACACACGTGGTTATATGAAAAATTTTATGAGTAGCTACTTTAGTAACTCATTTAAGGAGATGGTGTCATTCTTTGCTAAGGAGGATAATATTAGCGTTGCTGAGCTTGATGAGATGATGAAAGAGGTGAAGAAGGAGATAGAAAAGAAGGGAGAATAGCTTTTCTCTAATTTACAATTCTAGGGGATTACTTGCTGACACCCTTTGTGCTGAATCGGATATTTTAATGTTGCATGAGTGCTAATCGAAAGCTTTGTTTCGGTTAAATGGAAGAGTTACGTTTAAATTATAAATATGAATTTTTTAATTAATTACATTGTAGAATCGGGTATCAGTCTCACGCTACTGACATCAGTTTATGTTTTGTTTCTGCGAAAAGAGACTTTCTTTCGACAAAACAGAATATTCTTACTGGTTTCAATACTATTCTCTCTTATACTACCTCTGTTAAAACTACCGGCAATTTCATCGGTAACACCGGTAATGCTTTCCGAAGTAACTGTTCTCCCATACCGTAACCTTCTCTCCACAATAACTATTTATGGTAGATCAGTATCTTTGGGCTTCGAGCACGCTGTAACTTCAATGAACATATTTGGTTACATCTACCTTTCAGGAGTGCTGCTGTTTTCTATTCGATTAATAGTCAGAATAGCTCAGGTGGGATATCTGATATTACATAACCGGGTTCAGAACAAGAGTGGTTATAAAATGGTTGTGGTTGATAGATATTTCAGTCCGTTTTCGTTTCTCAATTATGTTTTTGTCAGCAGCTCAATGAAAGAGAGTGAAGATTCAGAGAGGATAATCTTTCATGAGCTTGAGCATATAAGACAAGGGCATACAATAGATATTCTTATCCTCGAAATATTAACTGTTTTCCAGTGGTTCAATCCGTTTATGTGGTTGCTGAAGCGTGTAGTACGCGAGAATCACGAATACCTTGCCGATAAGGCGGTACTATCAAAAGGTGTGAACCTGGGATGGTACAAACAGTTGTTACTTAATCAGTATGTTGGCCAACAATATATAATCACAAACAGTTTTAATTATTCGCTTATTAAAAAGCGAATGAAAATGATGTCTAAAATAAGATCTTCCAAATTTGCAGGAATAAAATATCTGTCCGGTTTTGTTGTTGCACTCGCTCTGATTGTTGCTTTTGGATGTGAACAGAACAGCTCTATCTCTGAAGAGCCAAGATTTAGTATAGTTGATGAGATGCCTGAGTATCCCGGAGGTGAGGTTGCTTTGCATAAACATATCGCAACTTCAGTTCAATATCCGGCTAGTGCGAGTGAGAATGAACTTGAAGGGCGTGTATACGTATCCTTCGTTGTTAATAGCAAAGGCAAAGTTGAAAAGGTTAAGGTTGTCAGAGGGGTTGACCCCGCTCTTGATGATGAGGCCATGAGGGTGATAGAAGAGATGCCAGCGTGGAAACCCGGTTACCAAAATGGTGAACCCGTTAATGTGGAATTTACGGTTCCTATAAGTTTTTCAATGCAAAAACAAAACTCCAAAACTGTCTTAAGGCCTGACTCAGTTAAGAATGAGCCAATCTTCTATTTTGTTGAGGAGATGCCTGAATATCCCGGAGGAGAAGATGCGCTGCATAACTACATCGACAATTCAATCAACTATCCTGAAATGGCAAAACGAAATGGAATAGCGGGCAGTGTATATGTCTCTTTTGTTATTGATAAAATCGGCAAAACCACAATGGCCAAAATTGCAAGGGGGGTAGATCCTTCACTTAACAGGGAGGCAATACGTTTGATAAAAGAGATGCCAACATGGAAACCCGGTAAGCAGAGGGGGAAAAATGTAAATGTCAGTTTTACGATTCCTATTAATTTCAGGATAAAATAAGTACAGAAGTAGAGAAGTTTTACATAGGGGTATAACTCACCTTTTTTATGTGAGTGGATGACTTCAGAGCCGTCTGCTCACAATGTTACAGTATCTTATTCCATTCAGGGATAGTAAACTTTCCGGTTGTCTTCATTACTATTTAATTCGGCGTTTAAAATTTTGATCTATTATTAGGGATGATTTTTTAAGGGTTTTAACAAATATTCCAGTCCGTTCAGCTTAATCTCATAAAGTGTTCCCAACAACATTCCCAACTTCCCCTGTGGAAATCCCTTGTTATGAAACCACACCAGATAAAATTCAGGTAGGTCACTCAATATCCGTCCCTTGTATTTCCCAAAAGGCATTTTCATGGTTGTGAGGTCAATGAGGATGCTGGAATCAGCAGCCCCCCTTAAATCCCCCCAAAGGGGGGATGTTTGGTTCAGTTGTTTTTTCATTTTTATAAATAAACAGTTCTATAC
>JALVBA010000148.1 GCA_027010905.1 Marinilabiliaceae bacterium | reverse complement strand
TTATAGTTTAAGGCAAAAAATGTCCCAAGAACCTGATAACAGTATACCAAAATTTACTCATTTACACCTCCATACTGAATACTCTATGCTTGATGGTGCAAATAAAATACCTGTTCTTGCTCAAAAAATTAAAGAGATGGGTATGGACTCTGTTGCCATGACTGACCATGGAAATATGTTTGGAACCATTACCTTTTATAATGAGATGAAAAAAAATGGTATTAAGCCTATCATTGGAATGGAAGCGTACATTCATAACGAAGAGGAAATAGGTGACAAATCGACAAGAAAACGTTTTCACCTCTGTCTTTATGCCAAAAATGATGTCGGTTACAAAAACCTTATGTACCTAAGTTCCCAAGCGTTTATGCATGGGTTCTACTACTACCCACGAATTAATTGGAAAATGTTAAAAGAAAACGCTGAAGGGATTATCTGCTCCTCTGCCTGTCTACAAGGTGAGATTAACTGGCACCTAAACCTTAGTGAGCGTAATGTTAAAAATGGAGCATTGGGGTATGAAGAGGCAAAAAAAGTAGCCCTGCGTTACAAAGAGGTTTTTGGTGATGACTTCTACATGGAGATTATGCGTCATGGGATTGACCATCAGTACAACATTGATAAACAGATTATTCAAATAAGCCAAGAGACAGGTATTAAAATTATTGCCACAAATGACACCCACTACACCTTACAAAAAGATGCTGATGCACACGAAGCGTTTATGTGTATTGCGATGAACAAACTCTATGATGACCCTAACCGTATGCGTCACTCGGTGCATGAGTTTTATGTCAAATCACCTGAGCAGATGGCTGAACTGTTTGCCGACATACCAGAAGCCATAAGTAACACCCAAGAGATAGCAGACAAGTGTAACTTAGAGATAAAACTAGGAGACCCTACCCCACCAAACTTTAAATTTACTCAACAAGTTGCGAAAGAAGAGGGGCTAGAACTTCCAAGTAGTGATGAATATTCACTCGAAAACGATATTATTCTCTTTAACCATCTTTCAAAAAAAGGGCTTGAGAAGCGTCTAAAGATTGTCCCTGAAGAGAAACACCAAGAATACCATGATAGACTACAAGTAGAGATGGACATTATTAATTCCATGAAATTCCCTGGTTATATGCTTATTGTTTGGGAGTTTGTTGATGCAGCAAAACAGATGAAGATTCCTGTAGGACCAGGGCGTGGTTCTGCTGCTGGTTCGCTTGTTGCTTATTCACTTGAAATCACTGATATTGATCCTATGCCTTACGGTCTACTCTTTGAGCGTTTTTTGAACCCTGAACGTGTATCGATGCCAGATATCGATATGGATTTCTGTCAAGCACGTCGTCAAGAGATTTTGGACTATGTTATTGACAAATATGGACGTGTCAACGTCGCTCAAATTATTACTTTTGGTAAGCTTCAAGCAAAAGGGGTTATAAGAGATGTAGCACGTGTACTAGATATGCCCTACTCACAAGCTGATGCCATGGCAAAGCTTATTCCTGATGAGTTGGGAATCAACCTAACAGACTCTTATGCAAAAGAGCCTAAAATTAAAGAGCTTTGTGATACAAATCCTCTAGCCAAACGAACTTGGGACTATGCCTTAGCCTTAGAGGGGCTAAACCGAAATGCAGGAACACATGCTGCTGGTGTTGTTATATCTAATGAGCCTCTTTGGAAAAAAACCCCTCTATTTAAACCAAGTGGACAAGACACTCTAGCGACCCAATACAACGGTAAATATGTTGAAGATGTTGACCTTATTAAGTTTGACTTCTTGGGTCTAAAGACCCTAACAGTTATAGAAGAAGCTTTACAACTGGTAGAAAAACGTCATGGAAAACGTATTAACTTTATTGAAGAAGATATTAATGACCCTGCTGTTTATGAATACATCTCAACTGGTGATACCTTGGGTATTTTTCAGATTGAATCAGTTGGAATGCAAGACCTTGCTAAGAAACTAAAGCCAAATAACTTTGAAGAGATTATTGCGATGATAGCCCTTTATCGACCAGGGCCTATGGAGTCTGGGATGCTCGATGACTTTGTTGAGCGTAAACATGGACGAGCTGAGATTACCTATATGTTCCCTGAACTAGAACCCATCTTGAAGCCTACTTACGGGGTTATTGTCTATCAAGAGCAAGTTATGCAGATAGTTCAAACCATTGGTGGATTTAGCCTTGGTGGGGCTGACTTGGTTCGTAGGGCTATGGGTAAGAAGATTAAAGAGGAGATGGACAAGCTCAAAGAGGAGTTTGCTGTTGGTGCAGGGAAAAAGGGTCACGATATGCAGACAGCTAGAGAGCTGTTTGATTTGATTGTTAAGTTTGCAGGGTATGGTTTTAACAAATCTCACTCAGCAGCTTATGCCATGGTAACCTTTTATACCTCCTATTTAAAGTACTACTACCCTACCGAGTTTATGGCTGCGATTTTAACTTTAGAAAAAAACAATACAGACAAAGTTGTAAAATATGTTGATGAGTTAAAAAGCTTAAATATTACCTTGCGTCCACCACATATCAACCGTTCAGATTTGGTTTTCCAAGCCGATGAGATTGACGGAGAAAAGATAGTCTTTTTTGGAATGGGTGCTTTAAAAGGTGCAGGAGATGTGGCGATTAACTCTATTATTGCTACACGTAATGAGGGTGGTGACTTTAAAGACATGAATGACTTTGTTTCACGAATAGATGCCTCAAAA
>JALVBA010000147.1 GCA_027010905.1 Marinilabiliaceae bacterium | reverse complement strand
CCATAGCAACTATTATAACTATTGCTCTTGCACTGTTGCTGGGGGTAGTTGTTCTGAGCATATACATCGACCCTGTACAGTTCTATCTGTTTGCTTTTGTGGGATACATATTTCCTGTGGTATGGATTGCCAATATTATTACTCTTATCTATTGGATACTAAAACGTAAAAAGCAGGTTTTAATACCTCTTTTGGCAGTAGTTATTGGATGGACTCAGTGGCATAATACTTTTCAGTGGAGCGGCAAAACAGTTGATGATATCTCAACCCTAAGCAGACCTTTAACTGTAATGTCGCTTAACGTAAAGATGTTTGATTACTATCAATGGTCGGGCAGAGCGGATTTACAGGAAAAAATTTTTGACTACATTCGCAAAAAGAACCCTGATATCGTTTGTCTGCAGGAGTTCTACTCAACAAATCAGAAGAGGGAGTTTTCAAAGAATTACATCATTGCAAGACTTAATAACTATTCGTACCGGCATATCGACTATATCCAAAAGAAATCCAGCGGACGTGGGTTTGGTCTGGCCACTTTCAGCAAATACCCTATCATTGGGAGGCAGGTTCTAAAATTTGGTAACTCTACCAATTTTAGTATTCAGTCCGACATAAAAGTGAAAGGGGTAACGGTAAGGCTCTTCAATAATCATCTCGTATCAATGAGGCTGAGCAGCCAGGATATTAGTGTTATCGGGAAGATGAAGTCGGTAGATGGACTGGAGAATGAGAAAGGGATTAAAACGGTAGCTAAAAAGATTGGTCGTGCCTTTAAAGAACGAGCCATGCAAGCTAAAATGATTAGCCGGCATATTGAAAATTCTGCCTATCCCGTTATTGTTTGCGGCGACTTTAACGACACTCCCGTTTCGTATGTATACCATAAGATGCGTGGTGATCTGAAAGATGCTTTTGTGGAGTCAGGAAAAGGATTCGGCGGAACATATAACGGGAAACTACCTTCGTTTAGGATTGACTATATTCTGTTTGACCCTAAATTTGAAGCCTATAATTTCGAAAGAGATAAACTTAATTTGTCCGACCATTTCCCAATAATAACAACTATTAATCTGGATATAGAAAGCAAAGACAAAGTGAAGGATTGAATAAAGTTTAACTATTCTCATTTTTTTAAGTATTTTTACTTCAACTAAAAAACTATAATGAAAAGAGTAAAGTTATTAGACAGGGAGTTTGAATTATCAATTCCTGAAGCAGATATATTAAGAGGGATAAAAAAGATATCCGACGAGATTGACCGCGACCTGAGAGATAAAGACCCGCTATTGATTTGCGTCCTTAACGGCTCTTTTATGTTTGCCTCTGATTTAATGAAAGAGATGTCATTCAATTGTGCCATCAGCTTTGTTAAGCTGTCATCCTACTCAGGCACTGAAACAACCGGAAAGGTAAAGGAACTTATCGGTTTAAGTGAAAACATTAAAGGCAGGCACATTGTTCTGCTTGAAGATATTGTTGATACCGGAATTACAATTGCCAATGCCACTGAGCAGCTAAAAAAACTTGAGCCTAAAGATGTGAGGGTGGCAACTATGCTGTTTAAACCTGACGCTTATGTGAAGGATATGAAGCTGGACTATATTGGCCTAGAGATTCCTAACGATTTTATTGTAGGATATGGACTCGACTATAACGGCTACGGACGTAACCTGAGGAATATTTATACTGTTGTTGAATAGAGGCATAGTAACCCTAAACAAATATATGAAATGGTAAACATTGTGATTTTTGGACCTCCGGGTTCCGGTAAAGGAACGCAGAGTCAGAAGATAATTGAAAAATACGGGTATACGCATATCTCCACAGGAGAGCTTTTACGTAAAGAAATCACCACCGGCTCAAAGCTGGGACATCAGGTGAAAGATATTATTGGCAGGGGTGATCTGGTTTCTGACAATCTGATTATTGACATTCTGGAAAAGGAGTTTAATCGTTTGAGAGATGTTCCAGGAGTTATTTTCGACGGATTTCCAAGAACTACCCAACAGGCTCAGGAGTTAAAAAAGATACTGAACAAAAGAGGAACAGCAGTTTCTGTAATGCTATCTCTTGAGGTTGAGCAGAACGAATTAATTAAGCGCCTGTTAGCCCGAAAAGCTATTTCGGGTAGGCAGGACGATAATATGGTAGTGATTGAAAACCGGTTGGTAATTTATGCAGATAGAACAGCTCCGGTAGTAGAGTTCTACAGGAAAGCCGGTAAGCTGAGTATTATTGATGGTTCAGGTTCGGTTGACGATATCTTCACTCAGATTGACAATGTTCTTCAGAATCTTTCGAAACAGACAGCTCAATAAACCAGGGGGCATTAAGCCCTTTAAACTTAGAAGGTTTTATTAATATGGCTTCAACAAACTTTATAGATTACGTTAAGATTTTTTGCCGGTCGGGCAAAGGAGGTGCAGGCTCGGCTCATCTGCGCAGGGAGAAGTATATTCCAATGGGAGGCCCTGACGGAGGCGATGGTGGACGAGGTGGCCATATTATAGTTAGAGGGAATAATAACTTCTGGACTCTCCTTCACCTGAAATATAAACGACATATTTTTGCCGGAAGTGGTGGGTCAGGAGGCGCTCAGCGATCATCAGGAAAAATGGGAGAAGACAGGATAATTGAAGTGCCATTAGGTACTGTTGTGAAAGATGGCGATACAGGTGAGTTGCTTTTTGAAGTTACTGAGCTTAACGAGGAGCATATCCTCGCCAAAGGAGGACTGGGAGGTTTGGGTAACGACCACTTTAAATCATCCACGCATCAAACACCACGCTATGCACAACCCGGTCGTGACGGCATAGAGATATCCGCCATTTTGGAATTGAAACTTCTTGGTGACGTTGGTTTGGTCGGTTTTCCCAATGCGGGCAAATCAACCCTGCTCTCAGTTGTTTCGGCTGCAAAACCTGAGATTGCTGACTATCCGTTTACTACCCTCGTGCCAAATCTTGGGATGGTTAGCTATCGCGATAATCTGTCGTTTGTAATGGCTGATATTCCCGGTATAATTAAAGGTGCAAGTGAGGGTAAAGGGCTCGGACTAAGATTCCTGCGGCACATTGAGCGTAACTCAATCCTGCTTTTTCTTGTTCCTGCCGATACTGATGATATTAAAAAGGAGTATGAAATTCTTGTTAATGAGTTAGGCAGCTTTAATCCCGAACTGCTTGACAAGCGCAGAGTTCTGGCAATCTCAAAATCAGATCTTCTTGATGAGGAGCTCATTGAGGAGATAAAACAGGACCTGCCTGATACACCTTACGTTTTCATTTCATCGGTGGCTAATACCGGTATTACGGAGTTAAAAGATATGTTATGGAGGGAGATGCAGGAGTCAAACAAAGAAATTTAGAGCCGGGAAAAACATACTCTGCAAATAGGGCTGAGTGGTCTTTAACACTTCAAAAATTAAAAACGAGAAGTAAATTGCTGGGATGGTTACGTCTCACAATTTTTCTTGTTGCTTTTACCATTCCATTCATCTTTTTTGAACTGTTCACACTACCCTTCTTTGTTGCCTTTTTCACTCCCCTGATTCTTTTTGCATGGCTTGTGAAATATGCCGGAAAGATAGGTGAAGATATAAGGTATGCTTCGCAAATGGTAGAAATTAACACCATTGAGATTGATGTTTTAAATTACAACTTTGAACATCTGCCCGATGGAGATGAGTTTATTGACCCTCAACACGATTTTGCTCACGATCTGGATATATTTGGGAAAGGCTCTCTTTTTCAATTTATCAATCGTACTGCAACGCGGGGAGGATTTGAGAGCCTTGCCAAAAAGCTGACAAATCCTGTAAGAGAGAAAGGGTTAATCAAGAACCTACAAAAACTGGTTGAAGAGCTGTCGGGCAGATTGAAATTCAGGCACTCATTTTATGCTTTGGGAAAGATGCTGAATGAGGATAAGCAACAAAAGGAGAGTCTGGAGAATATCTCAAAAATTGACCTTGCCTTTTTTGGGGTCAAAGAGTCTCTTCTTTCAATAGTGTTCCCCCTGATTACCTTGGCCATCATTCTGTTGGTTTCTATTGATTTTCTTCCTGCCAAAGTTCTAATTTACCTCTTCTTCATCGGACTCGGACTTTCAGGTATCTACTTTAAGAGAGTTACTAAACTGCACAAACAACTTTCGCGCCTAGGGGATATTCTGTCGGGCTACTCAAAGCTCTTTCATCTAGTGGAGAGCGAAAAATTTGAGGCTGAAGAGTTGAAAAGTTTGCAGGATAGATTGAGAAGTGGTGACAGTAGTGCCTCGGGGATAATTCGTAAGCTAAGCAAAAATATCAACATGCTTGACCAACGTCTGAATATGTTTTTAGGGCCGGTGTTAAATGGTCTCTTCTTATGGGATATTATTGTTGTAAAATCTTTGAAAAAGCTGTTGAAGAGTGATGACATTAATATCTTAGAGTGGTTTAGTGTGATGCATGAGATAGATGCACTAAACTCACTAGCCGGATTTAGCTACAATAACACAGAGTTTGTTTATCCCGCTTTTTCTGAATCAGGTGCTGTAGAAGCAACGGATTTGGGGCATCCGCTAATCCCGGGTAATGAGAGGGTAAATAATCTGTTTTCTATTTCAGACGATACAAAAATAGTTATTGTTACCGGTGCAAACATGGCGGGTAAAAGTACGTTTTTGCGAACTGTTGGCGTTAATCTTGTTCTGGCAGGTGCCGGTGCAAAGGTTTGTGCATCGGCATTCAATTATTACCCGATGAGGCTCGTAACAAGTATGCGGGCAATAGACTCTCTTTACAAACATGAGTCATATTTCTTCTCTGAGTTGAAACGACTCAAATACATTGTTGATGAAATTAAGAGTGGCGAACAACTCTTTTTTATACTTGATGAGATACTTAAAGGAACAAACTCTCACGACAAAACAAAGGGCTCCATTGCTCTCACTGAACAACTGCTCAAGCTGGGTGCTGCCGGTATAATTGCCACTCACGACCTTGAACTTGGTAAGCTGGCCGAGATGTACCCCGACAAAATTGTTAACAACTGCTTCGAGGTGGAGTTTAACAATGGAGAACTGATTTTTGATTACCTGCTTCGAAATGGGGTAACAACCAGCCACAATGCAACCTACCTGATGAAGAATATGGGGTTGATTTGAGAGGGTTTTACTAATGTGCCAATTTGAATAGATAGTATTTGTTTTGTATTTTTGTAGATAACCGTTATCGTTGCAATTGCGATATTAAAATAAAACCAATCGTTTAACCTTGTAAAATAATTATCATGGATATACAGGCTCAAAAAGCACTTATTATCGAGCAGTTTAAACAGGTAGACGATATTAGCCTTATTAATGCTATTAAAAGCCTGCTTGATTATGCTTCAAAAAAAGAAGAGGAGTATTATGATATTCCTGAGGCTCACCAAGAATTAGTGATGGAACGCTTTGAGAATGTTCGAAAAGACCCTGACAAACTTTTAGAATGGAATGAAGCAAAAAAAACGCTCAAAACCTGATGAGAAAATATAGAGTTAAAGTTGAACATAAAGCTCTTACTGACATTCAGGAAATTACCGATTGGTATAATGAGCGACAGGCTGGTCTTGGCAAACGGTTTCAAGAAACTGTAGTAAGGCATATTAATTCGCTAAGTACTAATCCTCAAAAATATTCAATTCGTTATAAGGAAATACGATGTATGAAAATAAAGAAATTCCCTTATATGGTTCATTTCTTCATTAACAATGAAAATAGAATAGTTGAGATTCTTGCAGTTATTAGCACATATCGAAACCCTAAAATCTGGTCTACGAAAATAGGGAAGTATTAGCTATACAAAATTGCTATTGTAACCTATCTTCATATTAAAATATATTTTTATTCAACCTGAGAGGGGGACAGAGGGGGTGAGGAAAAGCAGAAATCGGGATTGACGGCTATATACCTTACGGGGTTATAGTCAAGTTGGGTATTCACTAATGAAACCTGTGGAAACCAATTAAAAAATAACCCCATCAGATACAAAACCTGACGGGATGGAATATAGATTGATGTTAAAGATGCTTGCTCTGCAATTCACCTCACCCCTGCCTGCGCCATTACTTCGGCAGGCAGGCCAACCCTCTCCTCGCAGGAGAGGGAGAAATCAAGGATAAGAGATATAGTCTCCCCCGTCTCCATGTGGAGACGGGGGATGGGGGGATGAGGCAAACATTTACATTGTTCAAAACTTCTAATTCTTCAATACTTTCTTAACCACTGTACCCTCTCCTTGTAGCTTAATAAAATAAACACCCGGCGTTAAATGCCCCATATTTACTTGTACTGTTGATAATCTTGAGCAATTAACCGTTTCTACAACCGTTCCTGTTAGGTTAATAACTTGCAGGCTATTGTATATACCAGAAGTTTCTACAGTAAGCACACTTTTTACAGGGTTGGGGTAAATTTTAACAGGCAATGTTTCTGTATCATTTACAGCAGTGCCTATTGTAAACTGCGCCTCGTAAGAAGCACCAAAATTTGTTATATCAGTAACTACAGTACCATCGCCGTTTTGCCACTCTGTAAATGTGTATCCCTCTTTTATTACAGGAGTAGGCAGGGCAATACTTGTAAAGTTGTTCCAGGCAAACGCCCGTTCTCCAATAATCGTTACACTGTTAGGGATGGTAACACTCGTTAGGGAGTTTCCAGAAAACGCCCATTCTCCAATAATCGTTACACTGTTAGGGATGGTAACACTCGTAAGGGAGCTAAAACTAAACGCCCGTTCTCCAATAATCGTTACACTACTGGGGATAAAATCAATATCATCGGCCACACCACCATAGGATACAATTTTGGTGTTATCTTCTGTACCATCACTGTTTCGGGCATAAACAATGCCGTTTGATGCTTCCCCGTTTATTTGTGTAATGGCATTATTGTTAAATGCAATCCTTCCAATAGTTGTCACACTGTTGGGGATTGTAACGCTCGTTAGGAAGTTAGAACTAAACGCATAACGTCCAATAGTAGTAACACTATTAGGGATGGTAACGCTCGTTAGGGAGTTAGAACTAAACGCACCCGCTCCAATAGTAGTAACACTTACATCTGCCCCGTTAACGTTAAAGGATGAAGGGATAATGATGTCAACATAACCCCCTGAATAATTGATTATCACACCATCTGCAAACTCTACATCATTTAATGTTAACGTATGTACAGGTAGTACAGCATAATATGCTATACTAAAATCAGTAATATTATCACCTGCATTATAACTGTTTCCGGTTTCGTCTTTATAGCCTGCAAACACGCTATTGGCATTGGAAGGTAAGGTGATGCCGGTTAAACCGGAATTGTCGCCAAACGCTTCACCTCCAATTAGCCGGATATAACTGTTCTGTTCAAAAGTAACGCTCGTTAGGGAGTTAGAACGAAACGCATAACGTCCAATAGTAGTAACACTATTAGGGATGGTAACACTCGTTAGGGAGTTTCCAGAAAACGCCCAGTCTCCAATGGTCGTCACACTATTAGGGATGGTAACGCTCGCTAGGGAGTTAGAACGAAACACATAACGTCCAATAGTAGTAACACTATTAGGGATGGTAACGCTCGTTAGGGTGTTAGAATAAAACGCCCATGCTCCAATTGTAGTAACACTATTAGGGATGGTAACGCTCGTGAGGGAGTTAGAACGAAACGCACCCGCTCCAATAGTAGTAACACTGTTGGGGATAAAGTCAATTTCATCGGCCACACCGCCATACGATACAATGGTGGTGATATCTTCCATGCCATTGCTGTTGCGGGCATAAATAATGCCATTTGATACTTCTCCATTTATTTGAGTAATGGCATTATTATTAAATGCTGCACCTCCAATAGTTGTCACAATATTGGGGATGGTTATGCTCGTTAAAGAGTTAGAACGAAACGCACAAGATCCAATAGTCGTTACACTGTTGGGGATTGTAACACTTGTAAGGTCGTTCTCGGCAAATGCATATTCTCCAATTGTAGTAACACTATTAGGGATGGTAACGCTCGTTAGGGAGTTACGGTAAAACGTCCCATCTCCAATTGTAGTAACACTGTTGGGGATTGTAACGCTCGTTAGGAAGTTACGGTAAAACGCCCCATCTCCAATTGTAGTAACACTGTTGGGGATTGTAACGCTCGTTAGGAAGTTAGAACTAAACGCCCATTCTCCAATAGTAGTAACACTATTAGGGATGGTAACGCTCGTGAGGGAGTTATGACTAAACGCAGAACGTCCAATAGTAGTAACACTATTAGGGATGGTAACGCTCGTTAGGGAGTTATGACTAAACGCAGAAGATCCAATTATAGTAACACTATTAGGTATGGTAACGCTCGTGAGGGAGTTCTCAGAAAATGCAAAAGATCCAATAGTCGTCACACTATTAGGTATGGTAACGCTCGTGAGGGAGTTCTCAGAAAATGCAAAAGATCCAATAGTCGTCACACTATTAGGTATGGTAACGCTCGTGAGGGAATTATGACTAAACGCATAGTTTCCAATATTTTCTAAAGTTGAAGGCAACTGTATATTAACAATGCCTTTCTCCTGGAATACCCCAACATCAGGATACACCTTATCAGCAATGCCTATTATGGTTTGGCCGTCTAATGTTTGGGGGATAATAATATCCTTAATTGTAAAGTCGTAACTGCAACTTTGTATTACACCATCAGTTACTACCACATCGGCATCGGTTAAGGTGTATTGCTGAGCTGTAATAGTTACAAGTGAAAAGCTGAAAATAAAAAGCAGAGCAAACAGTGCTTTATTAAAAAGTTTTGGTTTTCTGTGATTAAAATTGGTAAATGTGTGTTTCATGATAAATAGGTTTTCAGTTAAAAATTCGTCTGCAAAATGACAGAAAAGCATCTGTTTGTCATTTTGCATACCTTCAACCAATATAAGAATTGTTATTTAACCCAACTTGTAATAAAAACTGTTTTTTGATTAATGGCCATGTTTTAAGGCTTAACTATTATCCAAAATAGGATAGATATTATTGGTGTTTTTGTGCTTTTGAATTAAAATACAAAATTGGATGTCAGCGAAGAAACAGATAATAGAATTGTTTAAAAGAAGTATTATAAATTTGGGATATCTATCTCTTTATAGAATACAGTCAACCACTTTAAATCCCAAACTGATAACTTAGGAGGTATGCTCTGCAATTCACCTCACCCCTGCCTGCGCCATTGCTTCGGCAGGCAGGCCAACCCTCTCCTCGCAGGAGAGGGAGAAGTCAAGGATAAGAGATACAGTCCCCCCCTTCTCCATGTGGAGACGGGGGATGAGGCAAACAACATTTATATTGCCCGAAATTTCGGATCTATGTCGTTTGTAATGGGTGAAAAGCAATATTAAAGATTTTGAATACATATAAATAGATGTGTTTTTTGCGGCCTCTTTCTGATAGTGCTTGGAGTGTGATTGAAGATTTAGGGAGATTGGGAAGCTCCGAAGATATGAGGAGATCACCCAAACGAACTTAATCTTTAATCATACGGAAAGTGCTATCAGAAATAA
>JALVBA010000146.1 GCA_027010905.1 Marinilabiliaceae bacterium | reverse complement strand
CAATCAGAAATTAAACGGAAACGTATTAGATGTAGTGAGTAAAATGAACTCAATTGCAGGCGTAGACCTCTCAGGCAATGAGCTATCAGGCACAATACCTGTAATGAACAATGCGGAATTAATGAGCTTAAAGCTTAACGACAATCAATATTCTACCATTAAAGATGGCATCTGGAACTGCCCTGATCTTGAGTATCTGGAAATAAGAAACAATAACCTTGAGAGAGAATTATCCGGTTCGTTTTGTTCCTCACCAGCTTTAAAACACCTTGAACTGTCAAATAACAAACTAACTTCATTACCTGAAAATATAGGTAATTTAATAAGCCTTGAGACACTAAGTATCGATAACAACAATTTAATAGCACTACCGGAAGGCATTGCATTTTTACAACGATTGGGCAACCTGTCGGCCGCAAACAATGACATTGCTGAAATACCGCAAGGATTGGGACAATCAAGGAGTTTGAAAAGTTTAAATCTGTCATACAATAATATCACATTCATTCCTGAGCCTATTGGCAATTGTCAGGATATAACACAAATCGTTTTAAACGACAATAAAATAGACTCCATCCCCGGCACGTTTGCCAACCTGCCTGAGGGAGCCAACATCTACCTCCAAAACAATGAAATACAGGGTAGAATCCCTGAAAAGCTGATGACATCTATGAACTTCGTGAGGCTCGACAGCAACAGGTTTGTGTTTAAAGATATCCCTAAATCGGACAAACTGATATTCGGTTTGCACAAACAAAAAAGCACTGTTGTAAGAAAACAGGTTTATAAAGTACAGGAGGGTGATTCCATCACAATCGATATACGTAATATCACTAACCTGTCAAGTCCTGACAATGAGTACTACTGGTTTGTTTATCCCGATTTTACAGAGAGGAACATCGTTGACGGGGCAATGAAAGATGTAGAGAACAATCCCGTTCTAAGAGTTGCGATAAATGAGCAGACATTAAAAAACAGCTATTACTGTAAAGTGCTCAATCCAAATGTACAGACATACACCTATACCTATAACGGGTATGTATACACCTCCCCTGCCCTCGAATACATCAACACAGATACCATCTCGTTCAAACAGGTTTCTGACGAGGAGATATTGGAAGAGAAGTATCCGGACAAGTATGTTACGTCGCTGAATAAAATCACGAATAGCACCGTAAGTGACAGGAATATTACACTCGTGCCACCCATGAAGGTGAAACGCGGTGAGGTTTTCTGGCAGACATCCATCGACGGTAAAGAGTGGGAAAAGATATCGGACGACATGCAACAAACAGGCATTAAGGCCAATGTGATAAAAGCAGACAAGGACGAGCTTGTGCTTTCGCCCCGCAACACCGCATACTACCGTTGCTGCATCCATGAGAAAAATTGTGATACCATTTTCAGCGATAAGCTTGAAGTAAAAGCTTTGGGAAATATCCTGTTCGATGATGTTGTAAATGTGACCGAACAACCCCAAACCATCAGCGTTGACAGTATCGAAGTCGTAATACCGAAAAACTTCCACGACAGTGACTTTAGAATGACTATCACCAAAATAAACAACCCGCCTGCTGCACCTGACAGCGTTGTGCTTAACAGCGCTTATGATGTGTCGGTAAGCTTTACCGATGAATTTAATGTGCCTTTGCTCATAAAACTGAAAAACATTGATGCTACCAATATAAAGAACGAGGATATCAACAAGTTTTATGCTGTTTACTACGACGACCAGGCAAGGGAGTGGAAACTTTTTGACAATTATCATCTGAGCATGAAAGACAGTAGCGTTATGTTCACCACTAACCACCTCACAAAAGTATCATCGTGGTGGACAGGCTCACTCAACGGCTACACTGATGTGTATAAAAGGAACAACATTTCGGTATATTATAAAGATGATGAAATAGGTTACATGAAGTTTATCTATGGAAAAAAACAGATTTCCCAGTCGTGGCATATTTCTGGTATTCCTTTACTTGTACAGGATATTACAGAGTATCTTCCAAAGGTAATGGCAAAATACAAATCCCTTGGCCTGAACGGGCC
Organism: Marinilabiliaceae bacterium; assembly: GCA_027010905.1. Lineage (GTDB taxonomy): Bacteria > Bacteroidota > Bacteroidia > Bacteroidales > Marinilabiliaceae > JAADEM01. The sequence continues at coordinate 7,555 of JALVBA010000146.1, read as the reverse complement.
GGATGGCAACTTCAACGTATATGTCCAGCGCATGTCGGATGCCGGATGTGTAGGGTTACTGGGTATGACGAATGGTTACATGCTAATCAATGCCGAAATGCCAAATCCGGTAAAACTTAAAAAGGTATTGGCACACGAATTTATGCACTATACCCAGGATTATTACATATCAGCCAATCCGGGCAACAGTTTCTGGATGGAAGCACATGCATCTGTTGCCGACCGTGTTGTATGGAGCACTACTGACGTACCGGTTTGCGAATCGGAAATAACACTTACGGAATCAAAAACCTCAAAAAATTCCATATTCAATTTTCTTTCCAACTCGTGGGATTACTGGGACAAATCGTTTTTCAAAAGCAATCTTACAGGAAATATATTTTACAATTACCTTGCCGGCACCTTCCTTCATTATATGCAAATTTGCCGCCCGGGAACTGAAAAACTTGACAATGCCAAATTGCTGAAAGAGACTGCATGGACAGGTACCTGGAGAAATTATCTTGCCGGCTACATTAAGAGCGAGCTGAAATCGGACATGGGCTCTGAGTACGAAGATTTCATTAAATACATCCTTTCGGGGCAAGATGAGAATTTCACTTTATTGAATTCAAAAGACAACCCCTATTCCTTTATTGAAGATGCAAAAAACAAAAAGGTCTTTACCTACCCTGTGACATACAGTTTTAAGGAAAATGAAGACTCTCAAACCGATAACATATCGATCAAAGTACCCTACCTTGCCACTAAAGTGGTACTGCTCAACAATCTGTGTGCTGACACACTTGTTATGGTTAACTACAAACGCAATCATTCATACAGTAAGGACCATTTGGTATATTATGTTTCGTACAATCCGGACAAAAAAGAGATGACTTATACGAACATTACAGATTCTACCGAATTTAATTTCTTACTGGATCCAAGAAACAAACAGAACATAGATATGAATTTCCGAAACTATGGAATGATATTGTTGATAAACAAGGAATACAACAGTTCGGCAAGCAGTTTTAATGCTTCTTTCACTCTTACTGCAACTCCGGTCATGAACATTGAAAGAGTTTGCATGTTAAGCATTTACAAAGGAGATTCTCCTGTAAAACATAACTTTACCAACGGACAGGATTATATACCCATAGGGTCAATGAGTGCTGAATACTTGCATAAAATAACAAAATTCATAGCAACAGAAACAAACAGATCCGTCACCAAAGAAATAGTAGGTGATACCATAAGAATAAAGTCAAAATATACCCTTGTCATCGACCAGAAACCAATTACCGGAATTCCTACAATGGTTGACAGCACAATTTATACTCAGGACATAAAATATGATATTATTTCCGGATTGATTAAAATAACTGAATTTGCAAATAGATATTATAAGCTTCACACTTTTGTTGATTTTGTACTAGATGCTAACGGAGAAGTTACAGGCACTAAGGTTGTCTATAAAGAACATATCGACCAGATAGATGAAAAAGCAAAAACATATTATATTCAAAATTTCAGCAGATACATTCAACCTGATAATATCACCAAGGCCTTTGAAGCTTCTTATGGCGATAATATAATTGTGTTTGAAACAAACAATACTACTGAAACCCAAAATGTAATAAAAAAGATTGACGCCCATTATAAAACAACTGAAAATGGCGGAACAGAATCTCAATATTCCAGTACCGACTATAGCGATCCCAACCTCAAGGTTTATTTTATTGTAAAAACACAGTAACGTGTGGTTATGAGTGGCTTCATTACAACAGAAAGATAAAGTTTGAAAGCAGGGTAAATCAGTTAAAAAAGATGATAAAACGTATGCATCCGCCCCTATGGGGCTTGATTTCCTGGTGGCATTTGCTCCACAGGGCGTTGCCCTGTGACTAAAAAACAAAAAAGTAATCAACCTACTTCCAATCTCTCCCTATTGGGGAGGGGAGCCGGAGGAGGCCTTAACACTATGACCATGTATCTCTGCCATTCATATTACAGCCTGCGATATGGAACGATGCCTACCAAAGAGCTTGTTGTCCTAGCCTCGTCATACGGCATTGACACCCTTGTTTTAACCGACATCAACAATACTGCCGGAATTTTTAATTTCCTCAAGACTTGTAAAGAGTCTGACATAAAACCGGTAGTAGGAGTTGAGATTCGCAACGATAACAAACTTCTCTACACCTGCATTGCAAAGAGTAGCGAAGGGATTAGGGAGATAAACGATTTTTTAACTGAGCTTAACTTAATTACGAACACACAGCCTGCCCAGAGCTATCGAGAGCCATGCGTTCCATCAAATCAACCCACCCTTACCCCTACCCCTACCGAGAGGGAAATAGATCAAGACGAAAAAACAAATAATCAAAACACAAACTTCAAAAACTGCTATATCATCTACCCATTCGGGTACAAGCTACCAGATGAGCTTAAAGAGAATGAGTTCACAGGTATTAAACCTACAGAGGTAAATCGCCTTATCTCCTCGCCTTATCTGCACAACCGTAAAAAGCTTGTAGCAGCACAACCTGTAACATTCAAAGACAACAACGGCTTCATCCTGCATAAACATCTGCGAGCCATTGACCGTAATACTCTACTTGCCAATATTGACCCGGGCGATATTGCAGCGAAAGATGAGATATTTATATCCCCGACAAAGATGGTTGCAAAATTCATCGACTATCCCGATATAATTGAGAACACCCGTAATCTGCTTTTAAAATGTGACTTTGAGTTTGATTTCAAATCAATAAAAAACAAACAAACATTTACCGGTAGCAGGCAGGATGATACAGCACTACTTGAGAAACTGGCTACCGAAGGTATGGTATATCGATATGGTAAAAACAGCAGCACGGCACTCAAAAGGATGGAAAAGGAGCTTGGGATAATTAACAAGATGGGATTTGCCGCCTACTTTCTTATCACATGGGATATCATTCGTTACTCCATGTCGCAAGGATTTTATCATGTAGGAAGGGGCAGCGGAGCCAACAGTATTGTGGCATACTGCATGAGAATAACTGATGTTGACCCCATAGAGCTTGACCTCTACTTCGAACGTTTCCTAAATCCCAAACGAACCTCTCCACCCGATTTCGACATCGACTACTCGTGGAAAGAGCGGAATGCCGTGCAGGATTATATCTTTAAACAGTACGGACGTGAGCATACAGCACTACTCGGAGCCATGTCTACATTTCAAAGCAAAGTAGCTATTCGTGAGTTGGGAAAAGTTTACGGACTGCCCAAAGAAGAAATAGATAGCCTTATTGCTCACCCTGAGAGATACCAACACGATACCATAGCAAAGCAGATACTAACCATTAGCGAGCAGCTAAACGGATTCCCAAACCTGCGAACTATTCATGCCGGAGGGGTGTTGATATCTGAAAAACCGCTCTCTTACTACACTGCTCTCGACCTTCCACCAAAAAGTTTTTCCACAACGCAGTTTGACATGTACGTTGCCGAAGATATCGGTTTCGAAAAGCTCGACATACTGTCGCAACGCGGCATTGGCCACATAAAAGATTGCGTTAAGATTGTGAAAGCGAATCGTGGAGTAACCATCGATATCCATCAGGTGGAGAAATTTAAGAAGAATGCAAAAGTAAAAAAACTACTGCAACAGGGGGAGACAATCGGATGCTTCTATATCGAAAGTCCTGCCATGCGCGGACTGCTGAAAAAGCTACGATGCGATAACTACATCAGTCTAGTAGCTGCAAGCTCCATCATTCGGCCCGGTGTGGCTAAATCGGGCATGATGCGTGAGTACATTAAACGATTCCACAACCCTGACGGTTTTACATACCTGCATCCTGTGATGAAAGAGCAGCTACAGGAGACTTACGGAGTGATGGTTTTTCAGGAGGATGTGCTAAAGGTGTGTCACCATTTTGCCGGATTAGATCTGGCTGATGCTGATGTGCTGCGACGTGCCATGAGTGGCAAGTACCGTTCGCATAAAGAGTTTCAACGAATAAGAGATAAATTTTTCGGCAACTGTAAGACCAAAGGACACCCCGACAGCATTGCCGGTGAGGTGTGGCGCCAGATAGAGTCTTTTGCCGGCTACTCCTTCTCCAAAGCACACTCAGCATCGTATGCAGTAGAGAGTTTCCAAAGCCTCTACCTGAAAGCACACTATCCGTTAGAATTTATGGTTGCCGTGATAAATAATTTTGGAGGATTCTACCACTCACATGTCTACATCAATGAGGCTAAAAGGTGGGGTGCAACAATAAATCTGCCCTGTGTAAACAGAAGCGAGTACCTCACCTCAATAGTTGAAAAAGATATATATATCGGATTTGTTCATATTCAGAACCTCGAAGAGAAGATTGCAAGACGTATTGTGAAGGAGCAGAAACAGAGTGGTGATTTTGCAGACCTCAACGACTTTGTTCTTCGAACCGGCATAGGAGTTGAGCAGGCAATAATTCTCATTCGTACCGGAGCACTGCGTTTTACCGGCAAAAACAGAGCCGAACTGCTGTGGGAGCTGCACTCACTAAGTGCAGACAAAAAGCCATCACTGCCGATAAAAACACTCTTCACTCCACCCAAAACAGACTATCGCCTGCCGGAGTTAACCCACAATGAAACGGATAGTGCTTACGATGAGATAGAGCTACTGGGCTTTCCCATTACTCTTTCACTGTTCGACATGCTGAAAACGAAATTCAGAGGTGAACTATTTGCCCGTGACATGCTGTCTCACTCCGGGAGAACCGTACGAATGCTAGGTGAGCTGGTCACAATAAAATATGTAAAAACATCGCGTAATCAGATAATGCACTTCGGCACATTCCTCGATTTGAATGGAGAATTTTTTGACACGGTTCACTTTCCGACTACCCTTAAACACTACCCATTCAAAGGGTATGGCGTTTACCTCCTCCTCGGGAAAATTGTTGACGAGTTCGGGTATGCCACCCTTGAAGTTGAAAAGATGGCGAAGATGGAGTATGAGGAAAAGAAGGCAAAAGTATGAAAGTTGTACGGAAAAGTTTGAGTTTAACTCTTTAACGTTGCCGTTTGTATCATTCTCAAAACAAAACTCAGCACATTTCCTACTTCGGAGTATGTTTTTAAAGGCTACAAGATTTACTTACCTGTACCATCCGATATGATATGCTCATATTTATTATATAGAAATGAGATTATTAGAAGTAATACCCCTAACGATACGAACACAATAGTTTTTGCAATAGTATTGAGGTGTGAAATGTCATACAAAAAGAGCTTTACCAATGTTACTCCAAATAGCACAATAGCTCCAAGACGTAGATATTTTTTCTTCTTCCAGATACCCACCACAATTAAAAACAAAGAGTATAATCCCCACAGTATGCTTAATCCGAGTTTGTAGGATTGCTCTGCCCCGGCAATATCCATCCAATTGATTAACTCACTGCTAACAATCCACAATGTAGAAAAATATAACAGAAAGTCAAATGACATCTTCAAATCTCGTTTCATAAAGTCATGCCGAATGTACCTATAACACGTAACAAGCGTTAAAGCAACAAAAGCAAATGAAACATATCTGATTGCAATACTAAAAACGCCCCTGTGATAAAACTCAGCCATGGTCTGTTCTAAATAGTTTTCACGTAACTCACTCAAATCATATAGCCCAACAATTAAAAAGATAGCAATTGTAAAAGCACTCAGAAGAAGATTAAGCAAACCCAGCTGCTCACTACGCAACTTTTTGAAATTAAAAAATGAGAGGAGAGAGAAGAATAGCAACGAATAGTTGATAATCCACACTGATTTAAAATACGTCAAATCGACATCCCTGTACTTTGAGAGAATATGCAACCCTTCATCATTTGTAATCCACCCTGAATCTACATAGAGTTGACTCCAATAATTCGATATCTCTATTCGGAAAGTATAATAAACTGTGACTAATAAAACAGCAGGAATTGCAAATGAAATAATCTTCGACAGTCTATTTTTAGGACTTAACGCCGGAGTGTATTCCTTGTTATTGTTAAGAATATTAATAAATCCTAAAGCTACTACAATTAACAATGAGGTAAGGAAATTGACATTTAACAACGGTATTATTCGTGTTTCCGGGTTGCCCGGATAGTAGTTATTGTATACTGTTAACCAATCGTGGGAGAGACTAATAAAAGCTAGAGCCATTAGTGGATACGACAGCTTTTCGTAAAATGAAGTACCCTTTGTTCTCCCAATCCAGAATAGCAATACGGCTTCGCCTGCCCAAAAAAGCGTTACCCAATTTCCGTTTAACTGAACCGGAATGGCAATGGTAATGAAAACCAAAGCCAGTCCGAAAACAAGATAAAACAGATTTTTATCAGCGAGCCCCTGTCTGTAAATCACCACACATACAATTGAATGGACTACTGCATTGCAGATAGTAAACAAACCTAAAAAATCACTCCCTGTTTGATGTCCACTTAAGATGGAGTAACCGATACTATAAAAAACAAAGGAATTTCCCAACAGCAGTATAACATCAGCAATTTCAAACTTCTCTTTTTGGAGTAACTTAAAAACAAGAAACATCAAATAGAAAATAGTAAAGAATATACCAAGAAAGGTAAAAGCCAATCCAAAATGCTCACTCGTTTGATATTTTGTAACGTACCATAAAAAATATATTAGAGTAGTTAACCCAAAGGAAGAGTAGTAGAGTGGTTTCCAATATTTCCTGAACGCAATGACAAGTATGCCAATGTTAATAATTGCCATATAACTGAACAGCACAACAGTTTTCCCTGAATCATCGCCCAACAGAAACGGAACAGCGTAAGCACCAACTAATCCAATATGTGCAATTACCTGTCTGTTGTATCTCATAGCTGCCACAACTGTGAAAGCGGTAAATAACAGCATTAACAAAAATGCTACTGACTGTGGAATTAATTCGTAGAAATTATATGCTGCATAAGTAATGAAATACATAATTGCAATTGCACCACTTACAAGAACTGCACTGTAACCTTCGTACTTCTCCTTCAGTTTTACTCCAACACCTAACAACGCTAAACCGGTTAGGTAACCCATTATTATTCTTATAAGCGGGCTGACTAAATCATGATTGATAGAGTATTTAACTCCAATGGCTACTCCAATTACGGTAATGGCGATTCCTACTTTATTAATCAGATTTTTACCGATAAATTCTTCATGCTTAAATCCTGTTTTAGAAAATGGTTTTGCCCCGGAAGCAGGATGAACAAAAGGATCTTTCTCTTTTTGCTGTTGACCTCTGTTGTAATCAGCACCTGTTTTATCCTTACTGATTTCAATACCTGTAACAACTGCTGTTCCCTCCTCTTCTATATCCTCCTTTGCAACCGGCTCTATAGTCTCGGGAGTTTTAAGCGTATTAATTTCAACTCTGAGGCTTTCTATCTCTTTCGAAAAGTCATCCTGTCTCTTTAAAAGAGCTTCCAGTCTATCGAGAAGTTTCTCTGTTTTGTCCCTATTATTTTTCATCTCTTTTTTAATTATATCGAATGAAGATATGGATTTCTTTCTGATTTGTAAAGAGGAATTGAAG